>NHHC02000018.1 GCA_002169935.2 Candidatus Pelagibacter sp. TMED153
ACGCTTGTCACGATGCTTTAAAGCACGCAAAAAATTTTAGAATACATACATTTATTTCGACTAGCCCGCTTCATATGAAGCATAAATTAAATAAATCTCCAGAGGAAGTCTTGGATGCAATTAAAGAAAGTGTTTCTTATGCGAGAAAGTTTACAGATGATGTTGAATGGTCTTGTGAAGACGGGACACGAACCGACATGGATTATATGTGTAAAACTGTAGAGTTAGCAATAAAATCTGGGGCTAAAACAATTAATATACCTGATACTGTAGGATATACCGTTCCTTCAGAATTTAAAAAGATTATAGAAACATTAATAAATAAAGTTCCAAATATAGACAAAGCTATTCTCTCTACACATTGTCACAATGACTTAGGTTTAGCTGTAGCAAATTCATTAGCTGGAGTTATGGCTGGAGCTAGACAGATAGAATGCACAATTAATGGAATTGGAGAAAGAGCAGGAAACGCTGCTTTAGAAGAAGTTGTTATGGCCATGAGAACAAGACATGACTTGATGCCTTACACAACAAATATCAATTCTAAACTTTTAAGCAAAGCATCAAAAGTTGTTTCAAACGCAACTGGTTTTCCTGTTCAATTCAACAAAGCAGTTGTTGGAAAAAATGCTTTTGCTCACGAGTCGGGTATTCACCAAGACGGAATGCTTAAAAATCGAAACACATATGAGATCATGACACCAGAAAGTGTCGGTGTTCACAAAACTTCTTTAGTGATGGGAAAACACTCAGGTCGTCATGCATTTAAAGATAAATTAAATGATCTTGGATACGTGGGTGTTACTGATGATGTAATCCAAACTGCTTTTGGTAAATTTAAAATTTTAGCAGATAAAAAGAAACATATTTATGATGAAGATATTGCTGCAATCGTAGATGATAGCTTGGTAACCGAAGATAATGTTATTAAATTGAAATCTTTAAAAGTTTTTGCTGGTACTGGAGAACCTCAAAAGGCTGAAATGACTTTGGAAGTTTTTGGAGAAGTAAAAAAAGCCACCGAAACAGGAGATGGACCAGTAGACGCGATATTTAAATGTATTAAAAAGCTTTATCCGCATGAAGTTAAACTTTTATTATATAATGTTCATGCCGTTACAGAAGGAACAGATGCCCAAGCAACCGTTAGTGTGAGAATAGAAGAAAAAGGCAAAACTACAGTAGGGCAAGCAGCAGATACGGATACTTTAGTGGCATCAGCTAATGCTTATTTAAGTGCGTTAAATAAATTAATAATAAAAAGAGAAAAAACGGCGCCAGACCCAAGTTTGAGCGCACAAATATAGGGAGAAAATAAAATGTTTAAAGGACTTTCAGGACTATCATCACTATGGTCACAAGATATGGCTATTGATTTAGGAACTGCTAACACATTAGTTGTTCTTAAAGATCAAGGAGTAGTGTTAAACGAACCTTCAGTGGTTGCAGTAATTGAAGATGGAGGAAAAAAATCCGTTTTAGCTGTCGGAGACGAAGCAAAAACCATGTTAGGGAGAACACCTGGGAATATTTCGGCAATAAGACCTTTAAAAGACGGAGTGATTGCTGATTTCGTAGTTACTGAGGAAATGATCAAGCATTTTATCAAGAAAGTTCATAAGAAAAACGCATTTGCAAATCCAAGAATTTTAATTTGTGTACCAACAGGCTCAACTCCAGTTGAGAGAAAAGCCATCCAAGACTCCGCCTTAGCTGCTGGAGCAAGAAAAGTACAATTAATCGAAGAACCTATTGCTGCAGCTATAGGTGCTGGATTACCAATTTCAGAAGCTACTGGTTCCATGGTTGTTGATATAGGAGGCGGTACCACAGAGATCGCAGTAATGTCTTTAGGGGGTGTAGTTTATTCTAAATCACTTAGAGTGGCAGGCGATGCTCTTGATCGATCTATCATGGATTATATGAGAAAAAAACTAAATTTATTAATAGGAGATTCTACAGCTGAAAAAATAAAAAAAGAAATTGGTACAGCTATTCCATCTACCCCTAATACTTTTTTAATGAAGGGTAGAGATATTAGATCTGGAACTCCTAAAGAAATTGAGCTTACTGAAAAAGATGCTTGTGAAGCACTGATGCCTATTTTAAATCAAATTTTAGGTGGAATTAAAGAAGCTCTTGAAAACACTCCTCCAGAATTATCTGCAGACTTGATTGATATGGGATTAGTTCTTACCGGGGGTGGAGCATTATTAAAAAATATTGATAAATTAATCTCGCAAGACACTGGCTTACCAGTAACGATAGCTGATGACCCTTTATCATGCGTGGCTGTTGGCACTGGAAGAGCTTTAGAAAATGAAGAATTATTTTCTACTATGCTATCAGAATATTAATTTATCTAAAAAGATAAATGTCTTCTAGTAGAGATGATTTTGGTATAGCGTTTCGTTCAGCTCTTTTGCAAAGAGGAGCTGCTCAAAAATTTTCATTATTTTTTTTAATAATTATCGCAATTATTATCTTTTTTTTAGACACTTATGGTTTTGGTTTTATGAAACCAGTGAGATCTTTTATTAATGATGGTATTTACAGAGTCTCATTAGTAGCTTCATCCCCTACTAGATTTATTCCCTATGCTACAGGTGGTGTCAGAGATTTACTTAGGATTAAAAGTGAAAATGAACAATTAAAAAAAGCGCTAGAAGTTTACAGGCAAAAAGAGCTTAGTGTTGAATATTTAACAAATCAAAATAAAAATTTAAGAAAAATTTTAGATTCAGATTTGGGTTTGTTTAAAGAAGACGTTGTCCTTTCAAAAGTTTTAATTGATAAGGATAGCCCGTATTTGAAATCAATCATTATTAACAAAGGTTCAAAATCAGGAATTTTAAAAGGTATGCCAGTTATGGACAAAAAGTATTTAATTGGAAGAATAGTTGAGACTAACTATTTATCCTCAAGAGTTTTACTTTTAAATGATTTGAATAGCAGATTGCCGGTTACTTTTGGGAAAGAAGGAATTCAAGCAATTTTAAAAGGGAGCGGGAGATCTAATCCTATATTAGAATATTTACCGGAAGGTTATGTTGTAGAAAAAGGAATAGAAGTTTTTACATCAGGAAAAGATAGAATATTTTTTCCAGGATCTCCTGTAGGAGTTACGACTGAAAAAGGAGACGTAAAACTCTTTTCCGAATCTAGTCAACTTTCATTTGTTAAAGTTGATATTTCAAAACAACACAAAGAGGCTTTTTAAATGTTAAATTTTCGAACTATTAGCAAAATTATAAATCTTGGCCCTCTTATTTTTTTATACTATTTGTCTATCAGTGAAATAGACTCTCATTTTGAAAGTTATTTTGAAATTTTATCTTTTAACATTCAGTTAATTATAATTTATTTTTGGTCTTTAAAAAGACCAGAAGTATTCGGAAACGGACATGTTTTTTTTGCTGGTCTTATAAATGATGTTGTTATGGGAATTCCTTTGGGATTAAGTTCTATTTCTTATTTAATAATATCTCTTACAGCTTCTTATGTTAAAAATATGACAGTAAACACCAGAATTACTACTGATTGGTTTACTTTTTTTATCGCAATTTTTTTTTCAAATTTAACTTTTTTTATTTTGATGTCTAACTTTACAGATATGTCATTAAATGCAACCGAAATATCTTATAATACTTTCTTCACTTTAATTTTCTTTCCATTTTTTTGGTTTTTATTCACTTACTATAATAATTTTATAACTCTAGGGAAAAATGCTTAGTTCCGGAACTGGTAATACGGTCATAAAATCTAAGTTAATTAGTAGAAGAATGTTTTTGCTATCCATTAGTAAAGCCATTATTGTAGTTGGAGTTTTAGGCCGTTTGATTTCACTTCAAATTAACGAAAGCGGTAAATACAAAACTTTATCAGATAAAAATAGATTTAGAGAATGGAAATTAGCTCCTGAAAGAGGGGTAATAAAAGATTATTTTAATGAAGAAATAGCTTCTAATAAGCAAGTTTATCAAATTCACTTAATTCCAGAAAACACACAAAGTATTGATGAAGTATTTTTTAAACTAAAATCAATATTAAATATATCCGATAAAAGATTATTTTCTTTACGTAAAAAAATAGCAAAACAAAAACCGTGGGAACCTACTATTATTTCTGATAACTTAAACTGGTCTGAGTTTTCAAGAATAAACTTATTTCTGCATGAATTACAAGGCGTAGAGCCGATTGTATCAGTGGCTAGAGTATATAAAGATAGTTCTTCAGCACATGTATTAGGCTATGTGTCTCAAGTAAGCTCCAAGGACCTAAAAAATAAAAAATACTTAAAAGACATGTCTGTTCCTGGAATGGTCGTAGGTAAAACAGGGTTGGAACGTAGATTAGATAAACAAATAATAGGTGAAGTTGGATTTCAAAGATATGAAGTTAATGCTTTTGGAAAAAGAATTAAACAAATTAAAGTTGATCCTGGTAAAGCAGGAAAAAGTTTTAAAACTACTTTAGATTTAGAAGTTCAAAGACATGCGACTGAAATTTTGGGAGATAAAGCTGCATCTGTATGTGTTATGGATATATATAATGGAGATATTATATCGCTGGTTTCTTCGCCTTCTTATGATCCAAATGCATTTGTCCATGGAATAGAACAAACTTACTGGAACAACTTAATTAATAACGAACGAAAACCTTTAACTAATAAAGCTGTATCCGGCTTATATCCTCCTGGATCAACCATAAAAACACTTGTAGCGTTAAGTGCTTTAGAAAATAAAATAATACGACCTTTAGATACTGTTAGATGTAAAGGTAAAATTGAATTATTTGGTGAGAAATTTCATTGTTGGAAAAAGAAAGGCCATGGCATAATGAATATGAGATCGGGAATTAAGAGATCCTGTGATGTATATTTTTATGAAGTTGCGAGAAGATTAGGTGTAGATAGATTATCAGAGACAGCAAAAAAATTTGGTCTCGGAAAAAAAGTATTACAAGAATTTTCTGAAGAACGGGCAGGAGTAGTACCTAGCACTTCTTGGAAAAAAAAATATATTGGTCAAAATTGGTATTTAGGAGAAACTTTACACTCAGGAATTGGTCAGGGATATTTTCAAAGCACTCCAATTCAACTATGCTTAATGACTGCTCAAATTGCTAATGGGGGTTTTGAAATTAAACCTAGAATACTATTTGATAAAAAAAAGAATAGCTTAAAAGAATATTTAAAATTTAAAAATGATAACCCTGGACAACCTTTACCTGCAGACTTACTAGTGTCTAATTTTGATCTAAAGCCATTATTTAAAAACCAAGAGAATATTAAAATTATAAAAGATGCTATGTATTCATCCTCGAATGAACCAGGAGGTACATCTTATAGATCAAGATTAGAAGACAAAAGATTTACTTTCGCAGGTAAAACAGGATCATCACAAATTAGAAAATTTACAGAGGCACAACGAGAAGCAGAAGTTAAACAAGATCAATTAAAATATAAAAATCGAGACCATGCTTTGTTCATTGCGTTTGCCCCTGTAAGTGATCCAAAATATGCGATCAGCGTTGTTGTAGAACATGGTGGCACAGGAAGCAAAGCCGCTGCTCCAATAGCTAAGAAAGTTATTAAAAAAGTTTTAGAACGACATAGTTTAAGAGAGTCTTTTAATAATTTACAAGGAGATTCTATTTAATGTTTCAGCCAAGATCCATACAATCATCTTTAAGTTTTAAAGATAAACTTTTTTCTATTGACTATGTTTTAGTTTTCTCAATTTTAATTTTAGGTGTTGTTAGCATATTTGCTATGTATTCTACAGATGGTGGAGAATTTAAATATCATACTGAAAGCCATATTTTAAGATTCTTTATTTTTTTTATAATGTTTTTTGCTTTATCTTTCATTCAAATAAGATTTTGGCATAGCACTAGTTATTTGATTTACTTTACTTTTTTTGTTCTTCTTATAGGGGTTAAGTATTTTGGACTAACATCGTCAGGATCACAGAGATGGTTAAATTTCTATTTTATGAATCTTCAACCTTCAGAGTTAATGAAAATAGGTTTAATATTATTTTTATCAAAATACTATCATCGAGTTTCCATAGAAAATATAAATAGTTTGAAGTTTTTATTTCTTCCAATCGTAGCTTTAATTGCCCCAGTTCTTCTGGTCGTAATGCAACCTGACCTTGGAACTTCGATCTTAATTGCAGCAGGAGGTGTTGTCGTAGCTTGGTTAGCTGGAGTAAGAGCGAAGTTTTTTGTTTATGCCACATTAGTTTTTATTGCATTATTGCCGATTGCCATTTCTTTTTTAAAACCTTATCAGAAATCTAGGATATTAACTTTTTTAAACCCTGAAAAAGACCCTTTAGGTGCTGGATATCAAATTATTCAGTCTAAAATAGCTATAGGTTCAGGAGGCCTTTTTGGAAAAGGTTTTTTAAATGGATCTCAAAGTTATCTTGATTATTTGCCTGAAAAACATACAGATTTTATATTCACTTTATTTTCCGAAGAATTTGGTTTTTTTGGGTCGGTATTTATTTTGTTACTTTACGGACTAATTGTTTCTAGAATAGTAAGAATAGGAAATGTAACAAGAAGTAATTTTGGAAAACTTTATTGCTATAGCTTTGCCACTGCATTTTTTATTTATGTAGTAGTAAATATGGGTATGGTGCTAGGCTTATTACCAATAGTTGGCTCTCCTCTACCCATTATGTCATATGGAGGCTCTTCAATGATGGCAATTATGTTCGGTTTAGGCATCGCAATGTCTTGTAAGATTTATAAAGACATGCCAGTAAACTAAAAAAAAAACCTATAATGACCAAATTTTTTTTTAATATTAAGCTTGTTAATGTAATGAATAGGTGATTAAATTATGAATAATTATATGTTCGGAGACAAGAAAAATAAAATTAAAGACACAGAAAGATCGCTTATAAGCGAGACTGTAAGCATAGAAGGAACAATTAATAGTTCTGGAGCAATCGATGTTGCAGGCTTAGTTAAAGGTCCTGTGATTTCAAAAGAAATAGTTATTAGAGAAACAGGTTCGATTACAGGATCAATTGAAGGAGATAGAGTAGAAATTCATGGTCATATGGACGGAAAGATATCTGGAGATGATATAATCATTGGAAGCACGGGTACTGTTAAAGGCGATATAGAGTTTGCTAATAATTTAAGAACTGAAAACGGTGCAGATATAGATGGATACATCAAGAAAACTCATGGATCAAAATCTAAACTTGCGCCTGATTTCTTATTTAGTAAATCAAAAGAAGAGAAAAAACCCAAAGAAAATGGTGGCTCTGAAACAGTTCTCAACAAAGACTCAAAAGTAATAGCCTAATCTACCGCACTATAAAATTCTCAAAGTTTGCATTATAAATTTCCTATGGAAAAATATAAATGCAAATCTGTTGGAATTATTGGTTCAGGCATACAAGGAATTTGCATTGGATTACAATTAATTAAAAAAGGTGTTCCTGTGACTATATTTGATCGTAATGATCCACTCTCTAAAGAATTTAATCCTGCCTCATACGGTAATGCCGGCCATTTTTCACCCTATGCAGTTTTACAATTTAATAGAACTGATGTCTTAAGCGATGTACCTAAAATGTTATTTAGTTCTTATGGACCTTTGGCATTAAAGTGGAATTACATTCCAAAAATGATTCCTTGGTTTTTACATTATCTAAAAAACACTAACAAAAAATCAATGCTACATACTGCAAAATATATGCATCAAATTTTAAGCCTATCCAATGATGCATATGAGGAAATATTTAAAGAGATAGATACAACAAACCTAATTGAAAAAAAGGGTATTATTTATGTTTGGACTAAAAAAAATCTTAAAAGTAGAGAGCTAGAAATTAAAGTGAGAAATGATTTAGGCATAGAACAAAAACTTTTAACCCAAAAAGAGATTTTAGAATTAGAACCTAATTTAAAACCAGTTTTTGATGCAGGTGTTATTTATGAAAAAGCAATGCATGCTAGAAATCCACATAGGATTTTAAAGGAAATATTTAAACTTTTTTTAAATAAAGGGGGAAAATTTATACAAGAAAATATTATTAGTCTAAAACAAATTAACGATAATAAAACAATTATTAAATCTGAAAGAGATGAATACAATTTTGAAAAAACAGTCATTGCTTCAGGAGCTTTTTCAAAAAATTTAACAGATCAGTTAGAAGAAAACATTCCTCTAGACACTGAGCGAGGTTATCATGTTCACTTTAAAAATATGGATCATTTAATTTCTAGACCAGTAATTTTTTTAGACAGAGGATTTGGAATGACTCCTATGGATCAAGGTTTGAGAGCAGTAGGAACTGTTGAACTAGGCGGTTTAGAGAACCCTCCTTCAAAAAAAAGGATAGATTACATTGTAAAATGTGCAAAAGAACTTCTACCTCAACTTCAAAAACATGAAGATGAATGGCTAGGTTTTAGACCAACACTGCCAGATTTTTTACCTATTCTTGGACCTTCGCTAAAAAATAAAAATATTATTTATGCATTTGGTCATCATCATTTAGGCTGGACTTTAGGCGCCATAACAGGCAAGATTATATCTGGAATAGTTGCAGAAGAGAAAACAAATTTAGATTTATCTCCCTACAGCTCTAAAAGATTTAATTAGGA
>NHHC02000059.1 GCA_002169935.2 Candidatus Pelagibacter sp. TMED153
ATACTAGATTTAAATTAATTAAAAAATACATATGAGTAAAAGCTATTATAGCCTTGGTTTAATGAGCGGAACTTCTATGGATGGAGTTGATGCATCAGTAATACAAACTGATGGAAAATCTAGTTATAAGCCTATTTTGGACAAATATTTTGAATATCCTAAAGATATTTTTAAAAAATTAACAAAACTTAGAGATAAAATTAAAAGTTCTAGTGATTTAAAAAAATTTTCCAAAGAAATTAATAACGTTGAAAAGGAAATTACTTTATTTCATGCCAAAGCAATTAATAAAATTTTAAAAAAAACAAAGGTAAACATTAATTTCATAGGATTTCATGGACAGACTATTTATCATAATGCAAAAAAAAAAATTTCAAAACAACTAGGAGATGGAAAGTTTCTTTCAAAAATTACACAAAAAATAGTTGTTTATGATTTTAGACAAAATGATTTAAAAAATGGAGGAGAAGGAGCGCCCTTAGCTCCGATATTTCATCAAGTGTTGCAAAAAAAATTTAACGTTAAACAGGTCAGTTTTTTTAATATAGGAGGAATATTAAATAGAACAACTGTTTGGGATAATGGAGGGTTAACCGCAAAAGATATGGGGCCAGGCATGTGTTTAATAGACAAATGGATAAGAACTAAATCTAAAAAAAAATATGATAAAAATGGAAATATAGCCAAGTCTGGTAAGGTTAATAAAAAAATTCTTGATAAATTTTGGAGCAATCGACCAGCTGATTCAGAAAGAAAGTCATATGATGTTAGTGATTTTGATATTTCATTGGCTAAAGGAATGTCATTAAAAGACGGAGCTGCTACTCTAACATTTTATACTGCTAATCTTTTTATTTCTCATTTTAAAATTAGCTCTATGTTTAAAGAAAAATTCAAAACAATTTTATGTGGAGGAGGAAGAAAAAATAAATTTTTAGTTAATATAATAAAATTATGGAATAAAGATGTGAAACTTATAGATGATTATGGAATTGATGGAGATTTTGTTGAGTCCCAAGCTTTTGCTTATCTAGCAGTTAGATCTTACCTTAAATTACCAATTTCTTTTCCTGAGACAACTGGTTGTAAAAAACCGACAACTGGTGGCAAAATAATAAAATTTAAATAAGAGCTGTTTTTTCTTTAATGTATTTTTCAATTTCTGCAGCTAGTTCTTTTTCTTTATTCTTAAAAAAATGGTTAGAATTTTTTATTTTTGAAAAGAGAACTTCAACTCCTTTTTGATTTTTAATTCTATTATCTAGCTCAATTATACTTTCTTTGCTAACTAGTTCATCATTTTCACTGTATATAACTTGGCCAGAAGTTGGGCAGGGAGCTAAAAAGGAAAAATCATAAACATTAGGTTGAGGAGATATGGTTATAAAATTATTTACTTCAGGTCTTCTCATAATAAGTTGCATACATATTAAAGAACCAAATGAAAATCCTGATATCCAACATTGACTATAGTCTAAGTTTTGTCTTTCAATCCAATCCAAAGCTGCAGCTGCATCTGATAGTTCGCCTTGACCATTATCAAAAACCCCTTCACTTTTACCTACACCTCTAAAATTTATTTTAATAACTGAAAAACCATTTTCTAAAAAAATATTATACATTAACTGAACAATTCTATTATTCATTGTTCCTCCATATTGAGGATGTGGATGTAGTACGATTGCTACCGGCGAACCAAATTTTGGATTTTTATAATATTTTGCTTCCAATCTACCGGCAGGTCCTGGTATAAAAATTTCTAAACTTTTAGGTTTCATCTTTAGTAATGATTATCGTTTACAAAAAAAAGATAAACTTTATAACATGTTTTTCTGCGTCAAATATATTTTTTTAATTCCGACTATTTGTGTAGGAATTATGCTAAAACTATTGTATTACAACATAAATTTATGAAACTAACAACTAAAGGAAGATACGCGGTAATGGCAATGGCTGATCTAGCTTCAAATAAAAGAGTTGGGCCTATAAGTTTGAAAGAAATATCTTTAAGGCAAAATATTTCATTAGCCTATTTAGAACAAATTTTTATTAAATTAAAAAATAAGAAACTTGTAAGAAGCTCAAGGGGCGCAACCGGTGGATATATCTTAGAAAGGCCAGCTTCTGAGATTAAATTATCTAATATAATTTTTGCTGTAGACGAAGAAGTGAGAATGCTTAATTGTAAAAAACAGTCGAAAAAAGGATGCACAAATAAATCAACAAAATGTATTACACATAATTTATGGGATCAGTTAGACCAACATATAAATGGTTTTTTTGAAAAAATAAAACTTCAAGATTTAGTAAAACAAAATTTTAATTTTTAAATATTATGAAAAATCAGAATACAAACTTCCAACAAGATTATAAATATGGTTTTACAACAGATATAGAAAATTATAAAGCCCCAAAAGGTCTTTCAGAAGAAACAATAAGATTTATTTCTAAAATAAAAAAAGAACCTAAATGGATGCTAGAGTGGAGACTAAAAGCTTTTGATAGACTGAAAGTTTCAAAGGAGCCTAATTGGCAAAAACCAAAATTTCCAAAAATTGATTATCAAGATTTATATTATTATTCTGCTCCAAAGAGTATGAAAGGTAATCCAAAAAGTCTTGATGAAGTAGATCCTAAACTTATTGAAACTTACAATAAACTTGGCATTCCACTTAATGAACAAAAAAAATTAAGTGGAGTTGCTGTGGATGCAGTATTTGATTCTGTTTCGGTTGCAACTACTTTTAAAGGTGAATTAACTAAAAAAGGAATTATTTTTTGTTCTATTTCTGAAGCAATACAAAAACATCCTGATCTTGTAAAAAAATATTTAGGTTCAGTGATACCAATTACTGATCATTATTTTGCAACTCTCAATTCTGCAGTTTTTACAGATGGGTCTTTTGTTTATATACCTCCTAACACAAGATGCCCTATGGAATTGTCTACTTATTTCAGAATTAATGCTTCAGAGACTGGACAATTTGAAAGAACTTTAATTATTGCTGATAAAGGAAGTTATGTTAGTTATCTAGAAGGCTGCACAGCTCCGATGAGAGATGAAAATCAATTACATGCAGCTAACGTTGAACTTATAGCTTTAGATGATGCTGAAATAAAATATTCTACAGTACAAAACTGGTATCCAGGAGACAAAGATGGAAAAGGTGGAATCTATAATTTTGTAACAAAACGAGGCGCTTGTAGAGGAAAAAATTCCAAAATTTCATGGACTCAAGTTGAAACTGGCTCAGCGATTACTTGGAAATATCCTAGCTGTATTTTACAAGGAGATAATTCAGTTGGAGAATTTTATTCAATAGCCATCACTAACAATCATCAAAAAGCAGACACCGGAACGAAAATGATCCATCTAGGAAAAAATACAAAAAGTAAGATTATTTCAAAAGGAATTTCTGCTGGAAAAGCTGATAATACTTATAGAGGTCTTGTAGACATTGGAAGAAAAGCTTTAAAATCAAGAAATTATACTCAATGTGACTCATTGCTGATGGGTAATAAATGTGGTGCTCATACGATTCCATATATTAAGAACAAAAATTCATCCTCTACGATTGAACATGAAGCAACAACTTCAAAAATTAATGAAGATCAATTATTTTATTGTAATCAAAGAGGATTAAATCAAGAAGAGGCAGTGAGCTTAATAGTTAATGGATTTTGCAAAGAGGTATTACAGCAGTTGCCAATGGAATTTGCCGTAGAAGCTCAAAAATTAGTTGGAATAAGCCTAGAAGGGAGTGTGGGATAATGGAAAACAGATTTCATTTAGCAATACCAGCAGGCGATTTAGATAAAGCTATAAAATTTTATTGTGAAATTCTGGGGTGTGAAAGAGGAAATTCAGAATTTAAGTATCCTGACGCGTGGGCAGACATTAATTTTTGGGGAAACGAACTAACTTTACATGCATCGGATCCTGATAAAGCAAATAAAAGCGAGCGCCATAATGTAGACATGGGAAACGTTACTGTACCTCATTTTGGCGTTCATTTAGATGGTGAAACTTTTCAAAATTTAAAAAAAAGACTTATAGATAAAAAAATTAAATTTATTGACCCTCCGTATATAAGATTTAAAGGAGAAGAAATTGAACAGGAGACAATGTTTTTAGAGGACACAAATGGAAATTGTATGGAAATTAAAACAATGAAAAACCCAGAGACCCTTTTTAAAAAATAAAATTTAAAATGAATTTAGACATTAAACTTAATGAATACAAAAATAACATTGAAGAACTTCAAGCTGTTGAAAGTTTAGAAGTGTATAGATGGCTAATGTCCCTAGGAGAAAAATTAAATGAAGATCCACTAAGCAAGGATAAGAGAACCGAACAAAATAAAGTCAAAAAATGTCAATTTGATTTATTCGTTGATTACGAAGATGGAAAATTTAAAGCCTGGAGTAAAGCTATGATAGCCGCCGGGTATGCTTACGTACTTGTAGATATTTTTAACTCACTTAGCATTGATGAGAGAAAAAAAATTACAGTTGAACATTTTAAAAAAATTAAGATGGATGAATTGTTAACTATGAACAGAAAAACTGGTTTTTTTGAGATGATTGAAATGATGATAGGTAAATTAAAAAATGTTAGAAATTAAGAATTTAAAAGCATCCATAGACAATAAAGAGATACTTAAAGGCCTAGATATATCTATTAAACCTGGAGAACTACATGCAATTATGGGACCTAATGGATCTGGAAAAAGCACATTGGCAAATGTTCTTTCTGGAAAAGAGGGATACAAAACTTCCGGAGAATTAAAATATCAAGGAGCGAGTTTAGTTGATATACCTATAGATGAAAGAGCACAAAAAGGAATTTTTTTGGCATTTCAGTACCCTACAGAAATTCCTGGTGTCAATACAAGTAACTTTCTAAGAACATCTTTAAACAAAGTGAGAAAAGCAAGAGGAAAAAAAGAATTAGACGCACTTTCATTTTTAAAGATAGTAAAAGAAAAATCAAGCGAGCTAGGAATGGACCAAAAAATGTTATCCAGGCAACTTAATGTGGGTTTTTCTGGAGGAGAAAAAAAAAAAATGAAATTTTACAAATGAAAATTCTAGAACCTAATTTAGTTATTCTTGATGAAACTGACTCTGGTTTGGATATAGATGCATTAAAAATAGTTGCGGATGGCGTAAATTCCTCTAGAGATAATAAAAAATCCTTTCTTATCATTACTCATTACCAAAGATTGTTGAATTTTATAAAACCAGATTTTGTTCATGTCTTAGTTGATGGAAAGATAGTTAAATCTGGTACTAAAGAACTCGCAATGAAGTTGGAAAAAACTGGGTATAAAGGAATCACACAAGATGCTTGAATTTAAGATTCATTCTAATGAAATTGACAAAATAGGGAAATTTACAAAAGAAGAAAAAGACTTCAGACTTAAAAATTTAAATTATTTTAACGATATTGGATTTCCTAATAAAAAAAATGAAGATTGGAAATTCTCAGATTTAAGAGAAATAGTTTTTAAAAACTTTAAAAAATTAGACTTAAAACTTTCTACGGAAGAAAAACAAAAGGTTGATTTTATTAAAGATTTTGAACATAACTATATAGTAATTGTTAACGGTGAATTAACCACAAGTGATTTTAAGTTTGAAGACAAAAATAAAATTAAGTTGCAATCATTTGTTAATGAAAAACTTTTCAATAAGCAAGAAATCAATCCTTTAGTAAATTTAAATCATGCTCTATCGGACAAAGGTTTCTTTTTAGAGATTGAAGAAAATTATAAACTTAAAAAAATTCTAGTTGTTTATTATTTATACACAGAAGATCTAGATGAAAATATTTTAAATAGTAAGAATAAAATAAAAGTTGGAAAAAATTCAGAACTTCACTTATTGGATTTTATAGTTAATAAATCTAATAAAAATTTTTTTAATAACGTTTATGAAGATATTGTTTTAGAAAATTCAGCAACTTTAAAAAACATTTGTGTTCAAAATCAGAAAAGTTCTGGATATTTTCACAAATATTCAAAAAATAAATTATCTACTAAGTCAAATTACACTTCTTTTATTTTTCCATCTGGATTAAAATTTAATAAATTAGATTTAGAGTTCAATTTAGAAGGGGAAAATAGTGAATGTAATTTACAATCTGCTTCCTTTTTAGATCAAAACGACCATCAAGAAATAAAAACTCGAATTAACCATTTTTCTCCCAACTGTAAAAGCTATCAAAAAGTAAAAAATGTTTTGAATTCTGAAAGCAAAGGTGTTTACCAGGGAAAAATATTTGTTAAAGATGTGGCTCAAAAGACTGATGCTTATCAATTAAGTAAAGCTATTTTATTAAGTGAAAGATCTGAATTCGACTCAAAACCGGAATTAGAAATTTATGCTGACGATGTAAAATGTTCTCATGGATCTTCATCAGGAAGTTTAGATGAAGATTCTATTTATTACTTAATGACTCGAGGTTTAAGTAAAAAAGAGTCTGTAAAATTATTAGTTAACGGTTTTCTAAGTGAAGTTATTGACTCAATTAAAAATAATTCAATAAAAAATTTCATAAAGATCAAATTAGAAGATCAATTAAATGAATATAAAAAACATTAAGTCTCAATTTCCTATATTTAGACAAAAAATAAATGGTAAACCTTTAGTTTATCTAGATAGTGCAAACTCATCTCAAAAACCACAATCTGTTATAAACAGGTTGTCAAATTTTTATGAAACTGAATATTCGAATGTAGGAAGAAGCGTGCATTCGTTAGCAGTTAAAGCAACAAATAGATTTGAAGAATCAAGAGATAAGATTCAAAAATATTTAAATGCAAAATATAGAGAGGAGATAATTTTTACAAAAAGCGCAACCGAGTCAATTAATTTAATAGCTTCTTCTTACGGGCAAAAATTTATTAGTAAAGGAGATGAAATTCTAAGTACAGAACTCGAACATCATTCTAATTATGTTCCTTGGCATTTTATAAGACAAAACAAAGGTGCGGTAATAAAATTTGCTCCTGTAAATAAAAAGGGGGAAGTTGAAATAGATGAAATAAAAAAACTTATAACATCTAAAACAAAAATTATAGCTATTACCCATATCTCTAACGTTACTGGAACTATTATGCCAATAAAAAAAATTGTTGACTTAGCTAAAGAAAAAAATATTCCAGTTTTAGTTGATGGGACTCAAGGAGCTCCACATCTCCAATTAGATATGCAAGAATTAGATTGTGATTTTTATGCAATATCATGTCATAAAATGTATGGCCCGAATGGATTAGGAATTTTATACGCTAAAAAAAAGTGGCTTGATGAATTACCACCTTATCAAGGGGGAGGTGGAATGATAAGTGAGGTTCTAAAAGATGAAATATCATTTGCCGATACGCCAACAAAGTTTGAGGCAGGAACATTGCAAACTGGAGATGTTGTGGCTTTTTCAGAGGCAATTAAATTTATTGAAGATATAGGAATTAAGAATATTCAAAATCACGAGAATGAAATTTTGGAGTACGGCATTGAAAAACTAAAAAAAAATAATTCAATAAACATTATTGGCGATCCAAAAGAGAGGGGATCAGTAATGTGTTTTACCATGAAAGGAATTCATCCTCATGATATTGCTACAATTTTAGATGAAGATGGCGTAGCAATCAGAGCAGGACATCACTGTTGCCAAATCTTACATGATAAATTTGGAATACCAGCAACTGCTAGGGCCTCTGTAGGAGTTTATAATACAAAAGAAGATATAGACAAATTATGTAGCGCTATCGATAATTGCAAAAAAATTTTTAAGGTGTAGATGGAATTAAAAGAACTGTATCAAGAAATAATATTAGATCACGCTAAAAATCCTCGTAATAAAGGAAAATGTATTGGTTATAATCGTGATGCTAAAGCCCACAATCCTTTATGTGGAGACAAAGTTCATATTTATTTAAATTTAGATGAAAATAAAATGATTAAAGATTTAAGTTTTGATGGAGAGGGTTGTGCAATCTCTTTAGCTTCTGCGTCCATATTAACTGATACTTTAAAAGGAAAGGACCTAATTTTTACCAAAAAAGTTACCGATGATTTTTTAAACATGTTAACAAATAAAGGTAAAATAACTGTAAACAGTCTTTCAGACGATCAAATTACAACAATAAATTCTTTAGCTGGTGTTCAAGAGTTTCCAATGAGAATAAAGTGTGCAACTATGGCCTGGCATACATTTATATCTGCTTTGAAAGGAAAATTTAAATGAGTGAATTAAAAAAGGAAGTAATTTCAGAAATAAAAAAGATATATGATCCTGAAATACCAGTTAATATTTACGAACTTGGTTTAATTTATAAAATAGAAATTAATGAGAATGGAAAAGTTAACATCGAAATGACCTTAACATCACCTAATTGCCCAGTAGCAGAAAGTTTGCCAAAAATGGTAAAAGAGAATATATTGATGGTGGAAGGTGTTAAAGATGTTGATCTTAAAATAGTTTGGGATCCGCCATGGACTAAAGATAAGATGTCCGAAGCAGCTAAACTAGAATTAAATTTATGAGTGAAAAAGTAATTAAACTAAGCGATAATGCAGTTAGCAGAATTAAAGAAATCATGTCTCAAGCTGAAAATTCAACTATTGGAGTTAGAGTAGGTGTAAAATCAGGAGGTTGTGCAGGCATGTCTTATATTATGGAGTATGCTGAAGATGTTAAGCCAAATGAAGAAATTATTGAAGACAAAGGAGTAAAAGTTTTAATAGATCCAAAAGCTATAATGTATCTTCTGGGCACAGAAATGGATTACAAAAGAGAAAAGTTCTCGTCACAATTTGTATTTAAAAATCCTAATGAGACGGAAAGATGTGGATGTGGTGAGTCGTTTAAAGTATAACAATTATCCGCTATAATACATTTCAAATTCTATTGGATGCGGAGTATGTTCGAATTTATAAATTTCTTGAAATTTTAAATCAATATAAGCGTCTATTTGATCATCTGTAAAAACACCACCTTGAGTTAAAAATTTTCTATCTTTATCAAGATTCTGCATTGCTTCTCTTAATGAACCGCAAACAGTAGGTAATTTTTTAACTTCATCCTCTGATAATGAATATAAATCTTCATCAAAAGATTTACCTGGATCAATTTTATTTTTAATTCCATCTATGCCAGCCATTAGCATTGATGCAAAAGTTAAATATGGATTACCTGCTGCATCGGGAAATCTAATTTCCATTCTTGCTGCTTTAGGATTCATTATTACAGGTATCCTACAAGACGCTGATCTATTTCTAGCAGAATAAGCTAAAATAACCGGAGCTTCAAATCCAGGAATTAATCTTTTATAACTATTAGTAGTAGCGTTTGCAAAAGCGTTAATTGCTTTTGCATGTTTTAAAATTCCTCCAATGTAATAAAGAGCAGTTTTTGATAAACCAGCATATTCTTTACCCATGAATACAGGTGTACTACCTTTCCAAACTGATTGATGACAATGCATACCAGAACCGTTGTCACCTTTAACCGGTTTTGGCATAAATGTAGCTGTCTTTCCAAAAGAGTGTGTAACCATTTGAACTGCGTATTTGTACAGTTGAACATTATCAGCCATGTTCGTTAACGTTCCAAAATACATTCCTAATTCATGTTGACTAGGAGCAACTTCATGGTGATGTTTTTCAACTTTAACACCCATATCTTTTAAAGCTTTTAAATATTCTCCACGCATGTCTTGCGCGCTGTCAACTGGTGGAACAGGAAAGTAACCACCTTTAATTCCTGGTCTGTGAGCCATGTTTCCATTCTCATATTTTTTACCTGTATTGTATGGACCTTCTGAACTATCTATTGCGAAGCTAGTTTCATTCATATCATTTTTGAATCTAACATCATCAAATACAAAAAATTCTGGCTCAGGACCAAAATAAGCTTTGTCTCCTATGCCTGATTTTTTCAAATACTCTTCTGCTTTTTTAGCTGTTCCTCGTGGATCTCTTTCATATGGGTTTTTTTTAACTGCATCCAAAATGTCACAAAAAATATTTAATGTTGTATGTGAGTTAAAAGGATCAATAATTGGCCTGTCTAGATCTGGCTTTAAAATCATATCGGACTCATTTATTGCTTTCCATCCTGCAATAGAAGAACCATCAAAAAATACACCTTTATTTAACATGTCTTCATCAACAACTGTGGAGTCCATCGTCAAATGTTGCAGTTTACCTTTTGGGTCAGTAAATCTTAGATCGACAAATTCGACTTGCTTGTCTTTAATTAATTTTAGGACGCTCTTTGAGCTCATTCTACAATACCTTATTATTTTAAAATTGCATTAAAATTAAAAAACTATATTGAACAGTACTATTATATAATCAAATGATTTCAATATATAGATATTAACATATACCAGCTATGCACTTAATTCATAACTCATTATATTACTTAATCCGATCATATTAGAAATGAGAGAAGCTAAACCGATAGATCTATTTCTTTTGATTTTACTTGGCTTAATTTGGGGCTCATCTTTCTTTAATATCAAAATTGCAACTTATTCATACGATCCATTTACACTAGCTTTAATAAGAGTTATCTTTGCAAGTATACCTTTATTCTTACTCTGCAAATATCAAAATATTAAGATTGAAGCTTTTTCAAAAAACTGGAAACCCTATGCAATTATTGGTCTTTGCAATATTGCTATTCCATTTACTTTAATCGCTATAGGAACTGCTAAGATTAATAGTTATTTAGCTGCAATGTTAATGAGCACTACACCGATGAGCGGAATAATTCTTGCGCATTTTTTTACTAAAAATGAAAAAATAACTCTATTAAAATCCATTGGAATTTTAATTGGATTTTCAGGTATATTATTTCTATTTTTTGATAAATTGATTATTAACCAAAGTAATTATATTTATGTTTTAATTACTATTTTAGGTTCAACATTTTATTCAATTGGGGGAATTTTAACCTTAAAATTAAAAACAAAGGGAAATGAAAATGTTACTACATCTACAACTCTTTGGTCAGTAATTTTTTTATTTCCTTTATCAATGATTTTTGAAACACCTTGGCAATCAACCCCTTCACTAGAGTCTACTTTAGCGTTATTATATCTTGGCGTAATTGCAACAGGATTAGCTTGGTTGATTAGATTTAGAATATTAACTGTGAATGGTTTAGTTTTTCAAACTCAAGTAGCGTACCTAATTCCTATTTTTGGAGTTTTATTCGGGTATTTATTGATGGATGAAATAATAACTTGGAGAGTGTTGATATCTTTGATTATAATAATATTAGGTATTTATATTGTAAAAAAAAACAATAAAGGTAGAAAAAAATAAAATGCAGACAGACTCAATTGAATTAAGTTTTTTATCAATTTTTGCATTTATAACTTTTTTTATTTTTTTAATTATAAGCAAATATTCATATAAATTTAATAATGGGATTCTTTTAGATGAAGACTTTCTTAAACCTCAGGCATTTCACAGTGAGTCAATTTCCCGTGGTGGAGGTATAGCAAGTATAATTGCTTTATTTGTATTTTTTGGAATTTATCATCTTCTTTTCTCAAAGATACTTTATGAATATGTTTTCCTATCCACGAGCTTATTTTTAGTAGGGTATTTAGATGACATAAAAATGAGAATCAGTCCAAATTTAAGATTAATATTAATGATAATGTTTTTAATTACATTTATAATATTTTTGCCTATTGAGGTTAGACATATTGATTTAATTTTTTTAAATTCTTGGCTCGATAATAAAGTTTTTTCAACTATTTTTATACTTTTATGCTTCTTATTTGTTGTTAATGGAGCAAATTTGATTGATGGGTTTAATGGTCTTTTAACAATTCATTTAATAATTATTAATTCAGTTTTGTTATTTTTAAACTTAGATAACAGTCAATTTGAATTTTCATTTTTTCTAACAGCACAAATTATTATTTTAATTTCCTTTCTTCTTTTTAATTTTCCAAAAGCTAAAATGTTTTTAGGCGATAGTGGCTCATACTTATTTGGATCCTTAATTTCTTTAAACATAATTATTACTAATAACTTAAATTCAAATATTTCATCCTTCTTTTTTTGCATTTTATTATTTTATCTATTTTTCGAAGTTTTTTTTTCTTTTTTTAGAAAAATTTATCAAAAAAAATCACCAGTTTTTCCAGACAATCAACATTTACACATGCTTTCATTTATAAAAATTTCTAAGGTTTTTGGACACGATAAAAGCAATTATATCAACTCTATCATTATAAATTCAATTTTTTCTATTTTTGTTTTACCCTCTATATATTTTGCTGATAATAGTCTAATTTGTAAGTATTGGTTTTTTACTTTAATTCTAATTTATACATTAATTTATTTTCGACTTTATCATTTAACAAAAAATTAAATTGATATATAAAAATACAATTATAATTTGGGCAAGTGGCGGAATTGGTATACGCGCTGGTCTTAGAAACCAGTGCCGCAAGGCTTAAGAGTTCGAGTCTCTTCTTGCCCACCAAAAAAA
>NHHC02000023.1 GCA_002169935.2 Candidatus Pelagibacter sp. TMED153
ATAGATAACATTAAGCACATCGCTAGCGGTGACGAGAAAAATCTTTCAGCAGAGATTCATCAAGGCCTTCTTAATCTAGGTATAAGTGGGCTATTGATTCCAGAAGAATTTGGTGGTCTCGGTCTAGATTTACTCTTTGCAGCTGTTGTTTCAGAAGCTTTAGGAGGTGGAGTGGGCCCTACTCCATTTATTGCACCCTATGTTATGGCGCCAACAGCTATTAGGCATGCAGGAAGTAAGTCTCAACAAGAAAATTATCTTTCTAAAATCGCCACAAATGAATATCATTTTGGAGTTGGTTTTAGTGAATTAATAGGTAAAAGAAATGATGCTGGAATAACTTTTTCGGACAATGTATTGAATGGTAGAGCTATGTTTGTGCTCGATGCAAATGATGCAACGCATTTATTGCTTGCAGATGAAAAAGGTAAAATATTTGTTGTGGATGTCAAATCTGCAAACCTAGAAATAGTCCAACTAACCACAGTTGATAAAACCAGACAATATTCAGAAGTAATTTGTAAAAACTTAGAGGCAGAACTTCTAGAAAATTCTTCAGACTCAAAAGAACCAATCATCCAAGCAATTGATGCCGGTAGGATTATGCTTGCTGCAGATTCCCTTGGCGCATCACAAACCATGATAGACAAGGCGGTTGATTATGCTAAGGAGCGAAAACAATTTGGCAGAGCAATAGGATCATTCCAGGCTGTAAAGCATATGTGTGCAGAAATGGCTGCTGACTTGGAGCCCTGCTATGCATTAGTTTGGCACGCTGCGCATTGCCATGACCATTCTCCTACTGAGGCTAGATTAATGGCTTGTCATGCAAAAGCACACGTCTCCGAAATGAGTAAAGGTATAGCGAAGAAAGCCACTGAAGTTCATGGTGGCATGGGTTTTACAGACTTGATTGGCCTGCATTACTGGTTCAAACGAATTGGGTTAAATCGTCAAATTCTTGGAAGCCCAGAACTTGTTCGAGAAGAAGCATATAAAACGCAGGTTTAAATTAAATTTTTTGAAATTGCTTCTTCTAAAAGATGTAAGCGATCATTACCAAAAAACATTTTTTCTTTATAAAAAAAAGTCGGCGAACCAAAACCCCCTCGCTCAATTAGTTCATTAGTATTTTTGATCAATAGATCTTTAGCTTCTTGAGAAGCTATAAATTTTTTAAATTCTTTAGTATCTAAGTTTGAATTCTTAGCAATGTCGACTAATAAGTCTTCTTGGCTGATATCTTTACCTTCACTCCAATAAGCTTGAAATACGTTATCCGCAAACTTGGCTAATTGATTTTCTTTGTTAGCAAATAAACAACCTCGCATTGCCTTGACAGAATTAACTGGAAATACTTCCGGAAAGCTAATGCTAATTCCTCTAACCTTTGCCCACAAATGCAAGTCATTATTTGAGTAGCCGAGCTTTAAAGGATTAGGTTTTTTTCTAAACTCATATACATCTTGATTAACGGTATTAAAAACTCCTCCAACCAGTACTGGCTTCCAGTCTATATTTAGCTTATGTCTTTGTGATAATGATACAATTTCGGCAAAAGCTAAATATGTCCAGGGACTTGAACAGTCAAAGTAAAATTCTATATAGTTAGCTTTCATTATTAATAAATATTGTAAATTAATTATCTTGTTTAAACAGAAAAAAGCTTTGAGCTTAATAGCGATAGTATTGCTTAGCATTAACGCTGGGGCAAAGATTAATATACCTGTATCAGATGAAAAACAAGAGCTGTGTCAGGAAATTTATAAAAAAATGACCAAAGAACATTTTTTTGATGATAAGGACTTGAGCTCCATTAATTCTGAAATATTTGATGCATTAGTGGACCAGCTGGATTCACAGAAAATATATTTCACAAAAAGTGAAATGACCTCATTTAAAAGAAAATTTTCTCAATTTGACAATCCAACTAGCTATCAAAAAAAATACTCAAAATCCTCTCTTTGCTCTATAGACTTAAAGTCTGAGTTTGCATTTATAAATTTATACTTTAACCGGTTAATTGAGGCAACTAACTATCAACTCAAAGAAATCAATAAAAAGAATTTTGATTTTACAAAAGAAGAAATCATCGACATTGATGATGGCCAAAAAAAATGGCAAAAGAGCAAATTTGAACTTAAGAAAGGATGGAGAAGACTAGCAAAAAATGATGTTTTAACATCCATGCTTGCTGATAAAGAATTAGATGAAGCAACGGAAACTATTGGGAAAAGATATAAAAATAGACTCCGCAGAATCTCTCAAAGAAATGAGGAAGATGTCTTTTCAATTTCTATGAATAATTTGACATCTTATTTTGATCCACATTCTTCATACTTCTCTCCTAAATCAGCTGAGGATTTTGAAATGACAATGAGTCTAAAGCTTGAGGGAATTGGAGCTTTACTTACAACAAAGGATGATTACCCAACAATAGTAAGTGTTGTACCCGGAGGTCCTGCCGAAAAAACGGGAAAAATTGATCCAGATGACAAAATAGTAAAGATATCTCAAGTTGAAGAATCAAATTTAACTCCTACTGATGTTGTGGGATGGAGAATAGATGAGGTAGTGCAATTAATTCGAGGTAAGGCTGGAACTAAAGTGGAGTTGGAGCTTATTCCAGGAAAAACAGAGGATTTTAGTGAAAGGAAATTTGTAACAATTACTCGTGAAGAAGTGAAACTAGAGGAACAAGCAGCAAAATACTGGATAATTGAAATCCAAAGAGATTTGCAAACAATAAAGGTTGGCATAATAGATTTACCTGCCTTTTATATAGATTTCAAGGCATGGCGAAATAGAGATCCTGATTATAGAAGCAGCTCAAAAGATGTTGAAACCATACTAAGAAATTTTTCTGATCAAAGGGTTGATGCTGTCTTAATTGATCTAAGAGGTAATTCGGGTGGCTCCCTGTTTGAGGCAAATAAATTAACTGGACTGTTTATATCCTCTGGAGCAATATTGCAAGTAAAAGAAAGTAATGGCAGCGTAAGACCCTGGGGAGATGCTAGAGCTAAGCAAATTTGGAAAAAGCCTATGGCAGTTATGGTTGATAGATACTCTGCTTCTGCATCTGAAATTTTTGCAGGTGCCATTCAAGATTACCAAAGAGGGATAATAATTGGGCAAAAAACATTCGGCAAAGGAACTGTCCAAAAATTAGATAATTTAAGCTCAGGACAAATCAAAATTACTGAGTCGAAATTCTATAGAATTACTGGGGCTGGTATGCAAAACAAAGGTATTCATCCCGATATTACATTACCAAGCACGTGGGATATTGAAGAAATTGGTGAAAGTTCATACGAAACAGCTCTTCCATGGGATGAAATTAAACCAGTACGTTTCAAGAAATTTTCTATGGAGTCATCTTTGATCTCCCAATTAAATGATGAGCATTTAAAAAGAGTTGATCAGAATCCTAACTTACAATATATCCTTGATATAAGGGAAAGATATGAGATCCAAAAAAATAAGGAAATGATCTCTTTAAACTTAACCAATAGAAGAATCGAAAAAGAAGAAAGGCAGTCATGGGCTTTAGACATAGAAAACAAGAGACGCGCATCTCTTAATTTAGAAACTTTTAGTTCGTTCAAGGCCATGGAGGATTTCAATGACGCTAAGGAAGCTGAAGATAATGAAAGGGATTCTGAAATAGATGTTGATAATGACTATCTTTTAAACGAAGGCATGCAAATACTATCAGACTATACAATATTTAATCAAAAAATTTACCTATCTAAAGCGGCATAAAATATGAAAATTGTATCCTTTAACATCAACAGCATACGGGCTCGCCCCCACCAACTCATTCATCTGAGAGATACCATCGATCCTGATGTAATTGGATTACAGGAAACCAAAGTAAATGATCCTGAGTTTCCAATTGATGAAATTAAAAAAATTGGGTACCACCCTGAGTTTTGGGGGCAAAAAGGCCACTATGGAGTAGCAATTCTAAGTAAGCAGAAACCTGAAAATGTGCAAAAAGGTTTTGCAAGCGATTCAGAAAATGATCAAAAAAGATTTATTCAGGCCACATTTAAATGGAAGAGAAAGAAAATTACCATTATGAATGGATACTTTCCTCAAGGTGAAAATAGATCGCATGAAACAAAATTTCCAAAAAAAATAAAATTTTATGATGATTTAAAAAAACATATAAAAAAACTTAAAAAAATTGAAGAAAATTTAATTATAATGGGAGATTTTAACGTCGCTCCATCAGATTTAGATATTGGCATAGGTGATCAGAATGTCAAAAGGTGGCTGCGTGATGGAAAAACAGCATTCTTGCCAGAAGAAATTAATATGTGGAATAGCATTAAGAATCTTGGCTTTATTGATTCATGGAGAGAACAAAATCCTGAAGAGGGATCTATTTATTCCTGGTTTGATTACCGCTCAAGGATGTTTGATGATAATCCCAAAAGGGGCTTAAGAATAGATCATATCTTGATTTCAAATAATCTCTCCGATGAAATACAAAACACAGGCATAGATTATGAAGCAAGAAGCATGGAAAAACCTTCAGATCATTGCCCTATTTGGGTAAGTCTCAAATAGAAAATATGGATTTTGAAAATTTTATCTCACCCTCAACAGGGCATAAATTTGTATTAAAAAATAATATTCTTGAATCTAAGGTAGGAGAAAAAATACAAATATTAAATAAAATTCCTAGATTTGCACCAGAGGATAACTATACCTCAGCATTTGGACGTCAGTGGAAGATTTATAGTGAAGTTCAATTGGACTCTAAAAATAAGACAACACTCTCCGAAGATAGAATTAGCATTGCATTAGGCAAATCATTAAATTCAATAGAAGGGCTTAAAATAATTGAAGCTGGATCAGGTGCAGGTCGTTTTACTGAAATACTTTTAAAATATGGTGCAAAAGTCTATTCATTTGATTTAAGTGAGGCTGTTGATGCAAATTTAAATAATAATTCAGGTCACCCAAATCTAACTATATTTCAAGCTGACATCGAAAAAATTCCCTTTGAGGATAATTTTTTTGACATTTCTTTGTGTCTTGGAGTTATGCAACATACTCCAAATACTTTAAAAAGTCTTACTGAATTGTCAAGGGTAACCAAAAATAATGGGATGATCTTATTTGATCACTATCAAAAGCATCCGGGACAGTATCTTTCTCTTTACCTAGTTTTTTGGTTTATTATTAAAAACTTGCCTACCTCAATCCAGCATAAAGTTACAGCCTCATTAACCAAAATCTTTTTCCCTATTCATTGGTTTTTTAGAGAATATGCATTGATACAATTTCTTTTGAGAAGAATAAGCCCCATAAGCTTTTATTATGGATTGTTTGATTTAACTAAAAAACAGCACTATGAATTCTCTCTTCTTGACACCCATGACAAGAATACAGATCACTTCAAAAGAATGGTTACTGAAAAACAATTATATAAAATAATTAATAAATTTAATTTTAAATCTTTCAAGATCTTCAAGGGTGGTACTGGCCTTCAGTGCATAATAATTAAATAAAATTAATTTCGCTTTGATGCAAAAAAACTTCTTAATAACTTAGCGCTTTCCTGTCGGAGAATTCCATACTCATAATGAACTCGATGATTAAGAAAGTTCTTATCTAGAAAATTATCTACAGAAATTATTGACCCTGTTTTTGGTTCAGGAGCAGCAAAATACAAATTTTGTATTCTGGCATCCACAATAGCTTTTGCACACATATGACAAGGCTCAAGGGTGACATAAATATCGCATTCATTGAGCCTATAATTATTAATGGACTTACTTGCATTATTGATTGCAATGATCTCAGCATGAGAAGAGACTGAATTTTTTCTTATAACTTGATTAAACCCTCTCCCAATAACCATTCCACTTTTAACTACAATTGCACCAACAGGAACCTCATTTTCTTTATATGCAGTTTCAGCTAATTCTATTGCTATAGCCATGAATTGTTCTGGATACATGTAATTATGCTCAAGTATTGAGTTATCTTATTTAAAGAAATTTTGCCCACTCTTCAAGCGGCCTTCTTTTTGATTTAAGCGAATTGATTGGAGCTGAAGTATCTTCGTAGCCAATGCTCATTCCACAAAATAAGATGTCATTTGAATCTGCTTGAACAAACTCTGAAACACTATCATGCTTCATAGACCAAGCTTCTTGAGCACAAGTATCTAAACCTTCTTCTTTAGCAAGCAACATAAATGTTTGTAAAAACATTCCCAAATCGGACCATTGAGGTGGCCCCATATCTCGATCGATGAAGCAAAAAAAAGCACATGGTGCTCCAAAAAAAATAAAATTTTGCATTACTTGAGAAAAACGAGCCTCTTTATCCTCTCTTGGAATTCCTAATAATTCATACATTTGTTCTCCTAATTCGTAACGAGAAGTTCTATATGGTTCTTTTAATTTTGATGGATAAATCTCATAAGCTGGCTCCTCAGGTTTAGACCATTTACTTTGAAATTCTAAAAAGTCTGACATTGATTTATTATTAATAACAAATATTTTCCAAGGTTGAAGATTGCCCCCAGAAGCAGCACGAGAAGCTTTGCATAATAATTCAGATATTAGTTTATTGGAGACAGGTTTTTCTAAAAACTTTCTAACAGATTTCCTGGATTTAACTGCTTCAGAAACATTCATATTAATTTTTTATTTGCCATTTTTATTAAAAATTTATTCTTATTTATAAGATTTGAGGTTAAGTCATAATCTTGAATTTTTCCATTCTTTAAAACGCAAGTTTTTTGAAAATATTCCAGCAAGGTGTTTTTATGGGATATAGCTAGAATCATCTTATATTTTAAATTAGAAATATTGCTCATCAAATCAATTTCCAATTGCCTATCCATAGCATTAGTTGCCTCATCTAAGACCAATATATCTCTTTTTTTAAAAAAGGCCCTAGCGAATCCAATGCACTGTTTCTGACCACCTGATAAGATTGGATTTGACTCAGAGATAATTGTATCCAGCCCATTAGGTAATTTATTAACTACACAATCTAATCTCGAAAGAGATACAACCCTATGAAAAAAATCTTCATTGTCATTTGTAAGCATTGTTCCAAATAAAATATTTTCTTTAATAGTCCCTTCAATTAGACATACCTTTTGAGGCACAAAAGCAAAGTTGTTCCTTATGCAGATTCTATTCATCATAACAATTTGAGTTTCATCAAAAAATATCTGGCCGGTGTTAGGAGATGTAAATCCAAGAATTAAATCAAGCAAAGTTGATTTGCCTGAACCGCTTGGTCCAACAATTAAAATTTTCTCATCACGATTAAGTTTTAAATTAATATCTTCTAATGTAGGTTGATCGTTATCATAATTAAAGCTTACGTTTTCGAGCGTTATGGAATGATCAAGAGAAATATCAACATTATCTTGATTTATTTCCAGAGAATTAATATTTTTAAAAATGTCATGCACATTTGATAACTGGGCTTGTCTAAAAATAATTTCATAATAAAAATAATAAATGTTTTGGAATGATGGCAAGACTTTTAAGCCCGCTAAACCAAAAATAGAAATAGAGGCAAAGACTTTTTGACTATTGAATTCAGAGGCAGAAAAAAATGCAATTACCAGGATCAATACTACTAATATAACTGAATCTATTAAGAATCTTGGGATTTGAGAATAAAAAGCATTATGTGCCTCAGCATAGACTAGATTTGAATCAACTTTTTTATAATTAGATATAAATTTTGACTTTGCATTATAAAAAACTATCTCCTTAACTGAGCTGAAGATATTATTTAAGATCTTTAAAGATTCGCTCATCATTTTTGCAGTATTAGCACCATGTTTTTTGATAAGAGGGCTTATCGAAATAGTGATTAGTGTGTACGAAATTAATAGTGTAGATATTACTAACATAGTTAGAATTGGATCAAAGAAAAATAATCCACCAACAATAAACAAACACAAGATTAACTTACTAAAAAGATGCAGACTAAAAATAATAACGAAGCCAACTTGGCGCCCATCATTAATAATTTTTGAGACTTGTTCAGAGGTTTTAAAATTAGATAAATACACCCAATCTTCTTCAAGATAATAATTAAGTATTTTTTGACGCACCCTGCTTCCAATGAACTGTCCGGAGATATTTAAAGACCTTATAATAAAAACTGAAGCCAATAGCGTAATAAAAGAGTAAATGATTACTAATATACAAAATGCCACAGTGTAGTGCATTGAGGTCAATCCAAAAAATGCCATCAGTGCTGGTATAAAATAGACTGAAGCAATTGCATCATTTAAATTTTCAATATTAATTAATAAAAAAGAAATCAACCCAAGACCAAAAACCTCCATAATTGCAACAATTGTTAGCAATATGCTAAGCCTTACGACTCTAAATAAATCTTCAGAGGGAAGGATTAAATATAACTTTTTTAAGAATGATGGCACTATGATTAATTATATATTGTTTGATGTATTAAAATTAATAACAACATCAATAATTTTAAAATCTATGCCTCATAATTTAAGCTTAGCTAGGTCTAATCAATTGTTAGTATTAAAATAAAATAATGAGTTCAAAAAAATTATGCTTCGTTGTTGATGATATTGAATTTTTTTTATCTCATAGAATGGATCTTGCCATTGAGCTATCAAGCTTTTATCAAATAAATTTAATTTCTAACCTTACAAATATTTCTTCAAAATATTTAAAAGTTTTTCAAAAAAATAACTTTATAGTCCATAACCTTTCTTCAAGAAATAGATCTCGATTTTTTTATGGGTATATTGAATATTTAAAAAACTTAAAAAGATTACTAAATGAAATTAATCCTAAATATATTTTATTCATAACTCTTGAATTGAGTTTTTTAGGAGCAATTGTTTGTCATTTTATTAAAGCCAAAAAAGCTTTATTTTTAATTACTGGGTTGGGTCCTTTCTTCAATAAAAAGGAAGTGAAATATAGATTCATAAAAATAGTTCAAAAAATAGCTTTCACTTCTTTAAGGTATAAAAAAAACTTTCTCTTTATTTTTCAAAATCCTGATGATTTAAAATTATTCATAACTCAAAATTTTGTTAAAAAATCATATGCAATGATGATAAAAGGTAATGGTATTAATATTCATAATTATTATTTTCTTGAAAGAAAGTTTGAAAAGAACTTAACTTTTTTATTTGCTTCAAAATTGATTAAATCAAAAGGGATAATTGAATTTCTAGATGCTTCAAAAATAATATTAAAAAAATA
>NHHC02000003.1 GCA_002169935.2 Candidatus Pelagibacter sp. TMED153
TTATGGCTGTACACAAAGACAGTTCCGGCAAAGCAAAAGAATTAGCTTTGTCTTATGCTTCAGCTGTTGGTGGCGGTAAAGCAGGTATTATCGAGACAACTTTTAAAGATGAGTGCGAAACGGACTTATTTGGTGAGCAAACTGTGCTTTGTGGAGGTTTGGTTGAATTAATAAAAAATGGTTTTGAAACTTTAACTGAAGCTGGCTATCCACCAGAGATGGCTTACTTCGAAACTCTTCATGAAGTAAAATTAATTGTAGATCTTATTTATGAAGGCGGGATTGCAAACATGAACTATTCTATTTCTAATACAGCAGAGTATGGAGAATATGTCTCTGGCAAACGAATTGTAGACAGCAAAACAAAAGAAAAAATGAAAGAAGTTCTTAAAGACATTCAGTCTGGTAAATTTACTAAACAGTGGATGGAGGAGCATAAATCAGGGCAGAAGAATTTTCTTAAAATGAGAAAAGATTTAGCTAATCATCAAATCGAAAAAGTCGGTAAAGAGCTTAGAGCCATGATGCCTTGGATTGGAAAAAACAAATTAGTCGACAAAGACAAAAATTAGCCCAATCTGATCAAAAAAATAAAGTTAATTTTGCATAAGTATTTGCATATTCTTGTTTTACTTGTAATATACGTATTAACTATATGAGTGATAAAAACAGAATTATAATCTTTGATACAACTATGCGTGACGGAGAACAATCTCCTGGCGCGTCAATGAGTTTAGAGGAAAAACTCCAAATCTCTCGAGTGTTTGATGAACTTGGTGTTGATATAATTGAAGCAGGTTTTCCTATAGCTTCTCCAGGTGATTATGAGGCAGTAACAGAAATTAGCAAGACATTAAAAAGGTCAATTCCAGCTGGATTAGCTAGAGCAACTAAAAAAGATATAGATGCTTGCCATGAGTCATTAAGACATGCCAAAAATTTTAGAATACACACATTCATTTCTACTAGTCCGCTTCATATGAAACATAAGTTAAATAAATCTCCAGAGGAAGTATTAGATGCAATAAAAGAAAGTGTTTCTTATGCAAGAAAGTTTACTGATGACGTAGAATGGTCATGTGAAGACGGAACAAGAACAGATATGGATTATATGTGCAAGACTGTGGAACTTGCTATTAAGTCTGGTGCAAAGACAATCAATATACCTGATACAGTAGGTTATACTGTTCCTTCAGAATTTAAAAAAATCATAGAAACACTATTAAATAAAGTTCCTAACATAGATAAAGCTGTTCTTTCTACACATTGTCATAATGATTTAGGTTTAGCAGTAGCTAATTCCTTAGCTGGAGTGATGGCTGGAGCAAGACAGATAGAATGTACAATTAATGGTATTGGAGAAAGAGCGGGTAATGCAGCTTTAGAAGAAGTAGTTATGGCTATGAGAACTAGACACGATTTAATGCCATACACTACAAACATTAATACTAAACTCTTAAGTAAAGCATCTAAAGTTGTTTCAAATGCGACTGGTTTCCCAGTTCAATTTAATAAAGCAGTAGTAGGGAAAAATGCTTTTGCCCATGAGTCTGGAATTCATCAAGACGGAATGCTTAAAAATAGAAATACTTATGAAATTATGACACCAGAAAGTGTTGGTGTTCATAAAACTTCTTTGGTGATGGGAAAACATTCAGGACGTCATGCATTTAAAGATAAATTAAATGATCTAGGTTATGTGGGAGTTACAGACGATGTAATACAAATTGCTTTTGGAAAATTTAAAGTCTTAGCAGATAAAAAAAAACATATTTACGATGAAGATATTGCAGCGATTGTAGATGATAGTTTGGTAACAGATGATAATGTAATTAAATTAAAATCTTTAAAAGTTTTTGCTGGTACAGGCGAACCACAGAAAGCAGAAATGACTTTAGAAGTATTCGGAGAAGTAAAGAAGGCATCTGAAACAGGAGATGGACCGGTAGATGCTATATTCAAATGTATAAAAAAACTTTACCCACACGAAGTTAAACTTTTACTGTATAATGTTCATGCAGTAACGGAAGGAACTGATGCTCAAGCAACAGTGAGTGTTAGAATAGAAGAAAAAGGAAAAACCACTGTAGGGCAAGCCGCAGACACCGATACATTGGTAGCATCTGCTAATGCTTATTTAAGCGCATTAAATAAACTAATAATAAAAAGAAAAAAAACAGCGCCAGACCCAAGTTTGAGCGTACAAATATAAGGAGAAATATATAATGTTTAAAGGACTTTCAGGACTATCATCATTATGGTCACAAGATATGGCTATCGATTTAGGAACTGCTAACACCTTAGTAGTGCTAAAAGATCAAGGAGTAGTTTTAAATGAACCATCAGTAGTTGCTGTAATAGATGATGGTGGAAAAAAATCAGTACTTGCTGTGGGAGATGAGGCAAAAACTATGTTAGGAAGAACTCCTGGTAATATTTCAGCTATAAGACCTTTAAAAGATGGTGTAATTGCAGATTTCGTAGTTACTGAAGAAATGATCAAACACTTTATAAAGAAAGTTCATAAGAAAAATGCCTTTGCAAATCCAAGAATTTTAATTTGTGTTCCAACTGGATCAACGCCTGTTGAAAGAAAAGCTATTCAAGACTCTGCTTTAGCTGCAGGAGCAAGAAAAGTTCAATTAATTGAAGAACCAATAGCAGCTGCAATTGGAGCTGGATTGCCAATCTCAGAAGCAACTGGCTCAATGGTAGTTGATATTGGGGGTGGAACTACAGAAATAGCAGTTATGTCTTTAGGAGGTGTAGTATATTCAAAATCATTAAGAGTAGCAGGCGATGCTTTGGACAGATCAATAATAGATTATATGAGAAAGAAATTAAATTTATTAATTGGAGACTCTACAGCAGAAAAAATTAAGAAAGAACTTGGTACTGCTATACCATCAACACCTAATACTTTTTTAATGAAAGGTAGAGATATTAGATCAGGAACTCCAAAAGAAATTGAGTTAACCGAGAAAGATGCTTGTGAAGCTCTAATGCCAATTTTAAATCAAATTTTAGCTGGAATTAAAGAAGCCTTAGAAAATACTCCTCCAGAATTATCCGCAGACTTAATTGATATGGGTTTAGTTCTTACAGGAGGTGGGGCTTTATTAAAAAATATTGATAAATTAATCTCACAAGATACAGGCTTACCTGTAACAATAGCTGACGACCCTTTATCATGTGTAGCTGTTGGTACTGGAAGAGCTTTAGAAAATGAAGAGTTGTTTTCTACAATGTTATCTGAGTATTAATTAATCTAAAAAGACAAATGTCCTCTAGTAGAGATGATTTTGGTATAGCGTTTCGATCAGCCCTTTTACAAAGGGGTGCAGCACAAAAGTTTTCATTAATTTCTTTGATAGTTTTAGCAATTATCATTTTTTTTTTAGATATTTATGGTTTCGGTTTTATGAAACCAGTAAGATCTATAATTAATGATGGAATTTATAGAGTTTCATTAGTAGCTTCATCTCCCTCTCGATTTGCTCCCCAAGTAACAGAGGGATTTAAAAATTTAATTAATATAAAAGAAGAAAACAAAAGGTTGAAGCAAGCACTTGAAGTTTATAGACAAAAAGAACTTAGTGTTGAATATTTAACCAATCAAAATAAAAATTTAAGAAAAATTTTAGAGTCAGATGAAACTTTATTTCAATTTCAATCAAATACAATTCTTTCAAAAGTTTTAATTGATAAAAGTAGTCCATATCTAAAATCAATAATTATTAACAGGGGTTCCAAGTCAGGTATATTGAAAGGCATGCCGGTCTTAGACAAAGAATATTTGGTAGGAAGAGTTGTAGAAACAAACTACTTATCTTCGAGGGTTTTACTTTTAAATGATTTAAACAGCAGAATTCCTGTGACTTTTGGTGGAGATGGAGTTCAAGCAATTTTAAAAGGTAATGGAGAAACAAAGCCAATACTAGAATACTTACCTGAAGGCTATATAGTCGAGGAGGGATTAGAAGTGTTTACTTCAGGAAAAGATGGAATTTTCCTTCCAGGTTCTCCTATAGGAATTACTACCGAAGAAGGACAAGTAAAACTATTTTCTGAGTCAAGCCAACTTTCATATGTCAAAGTTGATTTCTCAAAACAAAAAAAAGAGGTTTTTTAAATGGCAAATTATAAAGTGATGAGCAAAATTTTAAATCTTGGTCCTCTCATTCTTTTATACTATTTATCTATAAGTGAAATTGACAGTCATTTTGAAAATTATTTTGAAATTTTATCTTTTAATATTCAATTAATCATAATTTACTTTTGGGTTTCAAAAAGACCAGAATTGTTAGGAAGTGGTCATATTTTTTTGGCTGGCCTATTAAATGATGTTATTATGGGATTTCCTTTAGGTTTGAGTTCTTTAGCTTATTTAGTGGTATCTCTAGTAGCTACTTATGTAAAAAATATGACTGTTAATACAAGAATAACAACTGACTGGTTTACCTTTTTTATAGCAATTATTTTCTCAAATTTAATATTTTTTATCTTATTAAGTAATTTTTCTGAAATAGGAATAAATTTTACAGAAGTATCTTATAACACTTTTTTTACTTTACTCTTCTTTCCATTTTTCTGGGTCTTATTTACTTATTATAATTCAATCATAACGACTGGAAAAAATGTTTAGTTCTGGTTCTGGCAACACGGTAATAAAATCAAAATTAATTAGCAGAAGAATGTTTTTGTTATCAGTTAGTAAAGCCATTGTTGTTGTTGGAGTTTTAGGTCGTCTGATCACTCTTCAAATTAATGAAAGCAGTAAATATAAGACTTTATCAGATAAAAATAGATTTAGAGAATGGAAATTAGCTCCTGAAAGAGGAGTGATCAAAGATTTTTTTAATCAAGAAATAGCTTCAAATAAACAAGTTTATCAAATACATTTAATACCAGAAAACACTCAAAGTATCGAAGAAACATTCTTCAGATTAAAAACAATACTGAAGATAAGTGATAATAAAATATTTTCTTTAAAAAAGAAAATTGCAAAACAAAAACCCTGGGAACCGATTATTATTTCTGATAATTTGAATTGGTCTGAGTTCTCTAGAATAAATTTATTTTTACATGAACTACAAGGAGTAGAACCTATTGTATCAGTTGCAAGATTATATAAGGATAATTCTTCTGCCCATGTTCTAGGTTATGTTTCACAAGTAAGCGCCAAGGACTTAAAAAATAAAAAATATTTAAAAGACATGTCTGTTCCTGGCATGGCAGTTGGAAAGACTGGACTGGAACGTAGATTAGACAAGGAAATAATAGGAGAAGTTGGATTTCAAAGGTATGAAGTTAATGCCTATGGCAAAAGAATTAAACAAATTAAAGTTGACCTAGGCACGGCAGGAAAAAGCTTTAAAACTACGTTAGATTTAGAAGTTCAAAAGTATACCTCTGAAATACTAGCAGACAAAGCTGCATCAGTGTGTGTTATGGATATTTATAATGGTGATATAATATCTTTAGTTTCTTCACCTAGTTATGATCCCAATGCATTCGTGCATGGAGTAGAGCAATCTTACTGGAACAGTTTGATTAATAACGAAAGAAAACCTTTGATCAACAAAGCTGTATCTGGTTTATACCCACCCGGTTCAACCATCAAAACTTTGGTAGCATTAAGTGCTTTAGAAAATAAAGTAATTCGACCTTTAGATACTGTTAAGTGTACAGGTAAAATTGAATTATTTGGTGAAAAATTTCATTGCTGGAAAAAGAAGGGTCACGGCATAATGAATATGAGATCGGGAATTAAAAGATCGTGTGATGTATATTTTTATGAAGTTGCGAGGAGACTTGGTGTCGACCGATTATCGGAGACGGCAAAAAAATTTGGTCTTGGAAAAAGAGTATTACAAGATTTTGTAGAAGAACGTTCAGGAGTAGTTCCTAGCACTTCTTGGAAGAAAAAGTATGTTGGCCAAAACTGGTATTTAGGAGAAACATTACATTCCGGAATAGGCCAAGGTTATTTTCAAAGCACTCCTATTCAATTATGTTTAATGACAGCTCAAATAGCTAATGGTGGTTTTGAAATTAAACCTAGAATACTATTTGATAAAACAAAAAATAATTTAAAAGATTATTTAAAATTCAAAAATGAAAACCCTGGTCAACCACTACCTGCAGATTTATTAGTATCTAACTTTGATTTAAAACCACTATTTAAAAACCAAGAAAATATAAAAATTGTAAAAGATGCAATGTACTCTTCTTCAAATGAACCTGGAGGAACATCGTATAGATCAAGACTAGAAGATAAAAGATTTACTTTTGCAGGTAAAACTGGATCATCTCAGATCCGAAAATTTACAGAAGCACAACGAGAAGCAGAGGTCAAACAAGAACAATTAAAATATAAAAATCGAGACCATGCTTTATTTATCGCTTTTGCTCCTGTAAGCGATCCAAAGTATGCAATTAGTGTTGTAGTAGAACATGGTGGTACTGGAAGTAAAGCCGCTGCTCCAATTGCAAAAAAAGTTATTAAAAAAGTTTTAGAGCGTCATGATTTAAGACAATCTATTAAGAATTTATCAGGAGATTCTATATAATGTTTCAACCAAGATCCATACAATCATCTCTAAGTATTAAAGATAAACTTTTTTCTATTGACTATGTTTTAGTTGTTTCAATTTTAATTTTAGGAATTACTAGTATGTTTGCAATGTATTCCACAGATGGTGGAGAATTTAAATATCATACTGAAAGTCATATTTTAAGATTTTTTGTTTTCTTTTTTATGTTTATTATTTTGTCTTTTGTTCAAATAAGATTTTGGCATTCGACAAGTTATTTGATTTATTTTTTTTTTCTAATTCTTCTTATAGGAGTTAAATATTTTGGATTAACATCTTCAGGATCACAGCGTTGGTTAAACTTTTATTTTATGAATCTCCAACCTTCTGAGTTAATGAAGATAGGATTAATCTTATTTTTAGCAAAATATTATCATCGTGTTCCAATAGAAAGTGTTAATAAGATAAAATTTTTATTTCTCCCAATTTTTGTTTTAATTTTCCCAGTTCTTTTAGTTGTAATGCAACCAGATCTTGGAACTGCTATTTTAATTGGTTTAGGAGGCGTAGTAGTAGCTTGGCTTGCTGGGGGAAGAGTAAAGTTTTTTGCTTATTCCTTTTTATTTTTTATTGCATTATTGCCATTAGCTATTTCTTTTTTGAAACCGTATCAGAAGGCTAGAATATTAACTTTTTTAAATCCTGAAAAAGATCCTTTAGGAGCTGGATATCAAATTATACAGTCTAAAATTGCTATTGGTTCAGGAGGTCTTTTTGGCAAAGGTTTTTTAAACGGATCACAAAGCTATCTTGATTATTTACCAGAAAAACATACTGATTTTATATTCACTCTATTTTCGGAAGAATTTGGATTTTTTGGATCAGTATTTATCTTGTTACTTTATGGATTAATTGTTTCAAGAATAGTTAGAATAGGAAATATGACTAGAAGTAATTTTGGAAAGCTTTATTGCTATAGTTTTGCAACAGCATTTTTTATTTATGTAGTAGTAAATATGGGCATGGTCTTAGGTTTATTGCCTATTGTAGGCTCTCCTTTGCCAATTATGTCTTATGGTGGTTCTTCTATGATGGCAATAATGCTGGGTTTAGGGATAGCAATGTCTTGTAAAGTATACAAAGACATGCCAGTAAATTAAAAAAAAAAA
>NHHC02000052.1 GCA_002169935.2 Candidatus Pelagibacter sp. TMED153
ATCAACATTAATCAATTCTTCAGCATTATTAGAATTTACTGAACCACCATACAAAATAGGGATTAAACTACTTTCAGTCTCGTCATAAAATTCAGTTAATAAACCTCTAATATAAGAATGTATTTCACTAACTTTTTCAATTGATGCGGTAAGACCTGTTCCAATTGCCCAAACTGGTTCATATGCTATAACAATATTTTTTAAAGAATTAACCCTACTTAATCCTATTTTTATTTGTCTGTAAACGGTCTCTTTAGCTAGACCTTCATTTAACTCCTCAATGGTTTCACCTATACATAAAACTGGGATCATATTAGCATTGATGACACTTGAAACTTTATCACCAATACACTCATCATCTTCATTGAACATTGTTCTTCGCTCTGAATGACCTAAAATAACATACTTTACTTCGCAATCAATAAGCATGTCTACCGAAACTTCGCCAGTAAAAGCACCAGAATTTTCAAAATAACAATTTTGAGCACCTAGATAATAAGATTTAGAATGTACAACACTAGTCAACCCGGTGAAAGGAGGACAAATTATAACATCAGTATTACTTATTGAATTTAGATTTTCAATTAAAGATAAAGAAAACTTGTTACCTTCTGAAGGTGTTTTGTTCATTTTCCAATTCCCAGCTACAATAGGTTTAATCATATTTTCATATCTCCAGTTTGTTTATTGCCTCAAGTTGATTTCCTGACATTAATTCAAGTGATGCCCCACCTCCAGTTGAAACATGCGTCACCTTATCAACCATATTAAAATGTCTTAAAGCTGATGCAGTATCCCCTCCACCAGCTATTACAATAGCGTTTAATTTTGAAATTTCTACTAATTTCTCAGCTATAGCTTCAGTTCCAGCAGCAAAAGACGTATTTTCAAAAACTCCCATTGGACCATTCCATAATACAGTTTTGGCAGAATCTAATATTTCTAAATATTTTTCTATAGTTTTTATGCCAATGTCTAAACCCATTTGATTTTCAGGTATGTCTCTCACGCTAACTGGATTATTTCTATTAGTATCATCTATTTTTTCAGAACATACAATATCATTTGGTAACATTACTTTTTTACCATGAAGCCTCGCCGTATCTAAAATATTTTTTGCCTGGTCTACCATCTTCGATTCAACTAAAGACTTACCAATATTATGACCCATAGCTTTAAGAAAAGTAAAAGACATTCCACCGCCGATAATTATTGTATCAGCCTGATGAATATATTTATTTAATAATTCTAATTTAGTAGATACTTTTGCACCGCCGAGGATTAATACTAAAGGCCTTCCAGGTTTATTTATCACATCTTTTAAATATTTCATTTCTTTTTCAAATAAAAACCCAATACCAAAATTTTTAAAATTATCAATAACTCCATGATTAGAAGCATGCGCTCTATGTGCAGTTCCAAAAGCATCATTAATATATAATCTTCCATGTTTCGATAATTTATTTGCAAAAACTGAGTCATTAATAGATTCCTCTTTATGAAATCGTAAATTTTCTAAAAGATGAACCTCTCCAGCCTTCAATGATAACGAGGTATCAGTAGCATCCTGAGATATACAATCAGAAGAGAATTTTATAGGCATTTCTAATAATGATGCTAGATGCTCGCCTACTGGCATTAAACTAAATTGTTTATTGTATCTACCATTTGGTCTACCAAGATGTGACATCAAAACTACAGATGCACCCTCGCTTAAACAATAATTAAGGGTTGGCAAACAAGCTCGAATTCTAAAATCATCTTGAATAACACTATCTAAGATAGGGACATTAAGATCTAATCTAATTAATACTGTTTGTCCTTTGATATCAAAAGACTTTATAGGTCGAAGCATTCTTTAGTTATTATTAAGTTAAAATATTAGGTTATTGATATTTAGGCGTGAAGTAATAAAAATAAATATTTGTAAATTTATTTGATATTTTACTCAATTCTACCATTATTAAATAATAATAATCATTTTAACTTAACTAAATAAACTAATATTTAAATCAATAAAATCTTGAAGAAAAATCCTTTTAATATAAGAAATAATAACGGTTTTAATGAGCTAATGACGCATCGCGTACATGAGATTCTCCTTGTGGCGAGTCCTTACGATGCATTCATTTTAGAAGAAGAGGGCGGTTTAACAGAACAAATTATGACTGAGTATATTGGTATGAATTTTAACTATGCTCCTAGAGTTACACGCTCCTCAACAGCTACATCAACAATGAAACATTTATCAGAAAACAAATTTGATTTAGTTATAGTAATGTTACGAATTGAAGATACTGATCCAATTTCTTTAGGAAGTTCAATAAAAAAATTATATCCAAAAATGCCAGTCATCTTACTTGCATTTGATGAAACAGAAGTAAATCAAATTAACCAAATAATATCTCCAAGCTCCATTAATAGAGTTTTTATATGGTCAGGAGATGCATCAGTTTTCCCAGCAATAATTAAATATGTTGAAGATAGAAAAAACGCTGAAAAAGATATAATTAAAGGAAATGTTCGCGCAATCATACTGATCGAAGATTCTCCTAGAATGTATTCAATATTACTTCCACTTATTTATAGAGAAATAGTATCACTAACAAAGAATCTAATGAAAAAAACATTTGACTCGACCTATAAGTCAATGCATTTAAGAGGGCGAATAAAAGTTTTACTTACACCAAATTACGAGACTGCTGAAAAATTCTCAAAAAAATACGGTGATAATATTGTAGGTATTATATCTGATGTTAAATTTCTTAATGGTGGTAAAAAAGATTCTAAAGCAGGGGTAAAATTTGCAAAGTCGATTAGAAAAAAACATCCTGCAATGCCAATAATGTTGCAATCAACGGATAGTTCAAATCTAGAATTAGCAAAAGGTTTAGGTGCTGATTTTCTTCATAAAGGATCTAATACTTTGTTAAATGATTTGAGAAATTTTATGATTATCAATTTTGGATTTGGTGATTTTATTTTTAAAGACTCAAAAGGTAATGAAATATTTAAAGCAACATCTATAGAAGAACTCTCAAATGGTATCAAAGAGGTTCCTATAGAAACAATTATTTACCATGGAAAAAGTAATCATTTTTCTAATTGGGTTGCAGCTAGATCAAATTTTGATCTAGCAACAAGGTTGAGGAAGATAAACGTAGATATTTTTTTAAATAAAGAAAAAATAAGATCTGCAATAATAAAAGAAATCAATGATCCAAATGTTAGACATAGATTTGGCGAAGTAACAGATTTTTCATTTCAAAATGATAATAATTCTAGATTTTATAAAATTGGTGGCGGATCTTTAGGAGGTAAAGCACGCGGGCTTGCGTTTGCAAAGGATATGATATCGCAATCAGGAATAAACGACAAATATAAAAATATAATTGTAAAAATTCCGCGAACCGCAATAATTGGAACAGAGGAATTTGACAATTTTATGAAAGATAATAAACTCTGGGATATTGCTTTAAAAGAAAACTCAAATGAAAAAGTTGAAAAGCTTTTTATAAATAGTAGACTCTCTATAGAGCTAACATTGAAAGTAGAATCCTTTTTAAAATCTTGTAAATACCCATTAGCAGTAAGATCTTCAAGTCTATTAGAAGATTCTCAATATCAAGCACTATCTGGAGCATACTCAACATTCATGCTTTCTAATAATCAAGAATTATTTAAAGACCGAATAAAAGAACTTATTAATGCAATAAAATTAGTTTTTGCTTCCATTTTTTTCCAAGAATCTAAATCTCACTTTAATCATACAGCTCACAGGACAGAAGAAGAAAAAATGGCTGTAATGCTAATGGAAATTGCTGGACAAGGATATTCTAGCGGAAGGTTTTACCCTACATTTAGCGGTGTTTTAAAAAGTGTTAATTTTTATCCAGTTTCTTACATGAAGCGTGATGAGGGAGTTTGTTATCTTGCTTTGGGTTTTGGAAAAACGATTGTAGATGGAGGTAAGTGCTTAGGAATTTCTCCAAAATACCCAGGTATAAAACCCCAATTTGCTACGATTAAATCTACAATTTTAAATTCGCAAGCTAGTTTTTATTCTTTAGAAATGGCAGAAAAAGATTTTGATTTAAAAAACGATTTAAAACTTCATGATCTTTCTATGGCAGAAATAGATGGTTCTTTAAATTGGCTAGGAGGAGTAATCACCTCAGAAGATAATATATTAAGGAATTCTCTCTCTTACGATGGCACTAGGATAATTAACTTTTCTCCAATTTTAGATTGGAAGATGATTCCGCTATGCGATATTCTCAATGAGTTACTTTCATTGGGTAAAAAGGCATTAGGTTGCCCAGTAGAAATTGAATTTGCTGTAAACATGAAGGAATACAAAGCTTCTGAATTTTATCTATTACAAATTAAGCCGATGTTAATATCTACTAATAAATCTATAGTTTTAGATAACTATGATAATAAAGATATTTTTGCCTCAAGTAATATCACTCTTGGTAATGGCGCAACAAATCATATAAAGGACTTATTAATTCTCCATCCTGAAAAATATGACCCCTCAAAATCAAATGATATAGCTAACGAAATTGAATACTTCAATAATAAAATCGGTAAAAATAGACATTACATTCTTTCTGGGCCTGGGAGGTGGGGTTCTGCTGACCCTTGGTTGGGAGTCCCAATATCCTGGCAACAAATTTCTAATAGTAAAATTATTATTGAACTAGGGCATGAGGATTTTCCGGTTGACCCTTCTTTTGGAAGTCATTTTTTCCAGAATATTACAAGTCTTCATGTCGGATATTTAACAATTGACCACAAAAGCAAAGAAGATTTTTTAAATTATAAATGGCTAGAAAAAGCTAAAGTCAAAGAAGAGAAAAAATATATTAAATGGTATCAGTTTAAGAATCCTTTTAAATCTGTAATTAATGGCCTCACTGGAGAAAGTAAAGTACTGATTCCAAAACCTGAAAAATTAGCAGTAATGGATGAAGAAGATTCAACAGGTATTTAAGAACTATACTATACCCTGATCGATCATTGCGTCAGCAACTTTAATAAATCCAGCGATATTTGCACCTTTAACGTAATCAGTACGATTATTTTCACCACCATGCTCAACACATGAAGCATGAATACTCTTCATAATGCCAAGAAGCTTTTCATCTACCTCATTTCGATTCCATTTAATTCTCATACTATTTTGGCTCATCTCTAACCCTGAAACTGCAACTCCTCCTGCATTTGCAGCTTTACCAGGGCCGAATAAAGTTTTAGCTTCTTGGAACATAGACACAGCTTCAGGATTTGAAGGCATATTTGCTCCTTCACTAACTGCTAAAACTCCATTTTTGATAAGGTCTTTAGAGTCATTACCATCTATCTCATTTTGAGTAGCGCATGGCAATGCGATGTCACATTCAACTCCCCAAGGTCGTTTACCATCATAATACTTACAATTAAATTCATTTGCATACTCTTTTATACGTCCTCTTTTATTATTTTTTAGATCAATAACCCAATCTAGTTTTTCTTTACTTATACCTTCTGGATCATAAATAAAACCAGAAGAATCAGATAACGTAATAACCTTACCTCCAAGGTGCATTACTTTTTCAGTAGCATACTGGGCAACATTTCCTGAACCAGAGACTGAAACATTTTTACCCTCTATTGAATTATTATTATGCTTTAACATTTCTTCTACGAAATAAACACAGCCATAACCAGTAGCCTCAGGTCTAATTAAGCTGCCTCCCCAATTAAGACCTTTACCAGTTAAAACACCTGAAAATTCATTCGTAATTCTTTTATATTGGCCAAACATATATCCGATTTCTCTTCCACCTACACCTATATCGCCTGCTGGGACATCTGTATCTGGACCTATGTGTTTCGACAATTCTAACATAAAACTTTGACAAAAGCTCATTACTTCATTATCTGATTTACCTTTTGGGTCAAAGTCTGATCCTCCTTTACCACCACCCATTGGCAACGTAGTTAAGCTATTTTTGAATACCTGTTCAAATCCTAAAAATTTTAAAATACTTAGGTTTACGGAAGGGTGAAATCGAAGACCACCTTTATAGGGACCAATTGCAGAATTAAACTCAACTCGATATCCTCTATTCACATTTATTTCCCCTCTATCATTTCTCCATGGGACACGAAAAGTTATTACTCTTTCTGGTTCTATTATTCTATCTAAGACGCCTGCATGGATGTATTCTCTGTTCGACATCAAAAAGTCCCATAATGAATCAATTACCTCATGTACAGCCTGATGAAACTCTATTTCATTAGGGTCTTTATGTTTTACTTTGTTCATAAAATCGTTTATCGACGAATACATTTTTTATCTCCTGTGCTCTAATCAGTTTCCATAATTTAATAAGTAAAATTACTATTTAATGACATCTATTTTTATGTTTCTACCATTAGTATTTTTGTAAAGGATTCTATAATTTATTGTACAGATTTTTTGTGATATTGGCGGAGTAGCTCAGCTGGTTAGAGCATCGGAATCATAATCCGGGTGTCGGGGGTTCGAGTCCCTCCTCCGCTACATCATTGATAATACTCTTTTTGACTAATTTATATGAAATGAAATTATATATATTAAAAATTGCTTTAATTTTCATTTTTACTTTTTCAATTAACTTTTCTCAAAAAGATGTTAAAATATTAGGTGGATACAACTTTTCTACATTAAAATATAATTTAAACCAAATTAACGACAGAATTGATATCAGTACTCGTAAAGGACTAAATATAGGCTTTGAGTACCATTACCCTAGATTGATCTTTGGATTAAGATACCTCCAAAGGGGATCAGAATTAAAAAAAGCTACTACTTTAAATATCGGTGGCGTTGACTACAGTATAGAAATTAGTGGCTATGAAGTATTTAATTATGCTTCTGGGCATTTGTATTATCCATTTCATATTAACAGTAAATTAAAAATGTTTGGAGGTTTCAATATTGGTTATGCAATAGATGGCTCATCCTTAGCAAATTTAAATTTTACTGAATTTAATAGTAGTAGATCTGATGAAATCTCTTTGGAATCAAAAGATTTCAACTTAGACACCGGACTAGGATTTGGAATAGATTATATGTTTAATGACAAAGTTGGTATTAGAGCCTCTTACTACTCTGGAGGAAATAATGTACGAAAGACATTAAATGATTCGTTAAATTTTAAAAATAATTCTATCGAACTTTCTGCATTACTTAATCTCAAAAAATTAAGGAAAAAACAAAAAAAGATAGTTGAAAAATCTGAAGATAAAACAAAATCAAGATTATTATTTCCTGAGAATTCTCTTATTGTTCAGTTTGATGGGCGGATAGGACCTTCCTTAGCTCCTCAATCTAAAACTACTATCGGTTATGGTTTGAAAAATTCTATTTCTTTGGGAATTGCAAGAAGTAACCATTTAAATACGTTTGACTTTTTCATTAGATCTAACTATTTAAATAGGCTTATTCAAAAATCTAAAATCCCAATTAATCTTGTTTTTCACTCGGTTATCAGCAACCAACTAGATAAAGATATAATTATTGATGAGAATGATAACCTTAATTTTTTACATAAGTTGTTTATAGAATCAAAGTTTAGATCAAATTTTCTTTTTAGGATAAGTCCCATTTATGTACATAAAAATATTGTTAAAACAAAATTAGAACCCAAAGGTTACCCATGGGATATGTGGTTTGTTGAAGTTGGTCTTGATTGGTTTTATAAAGAAAATATCCATCTGTATTCTAATTTACATCAACAGCTTAAAGATCTAGATATATCAGAAGGCCGAAAATCATCTTTTAAAATAGGTATTAAATATCAGATAAATTCAATCGGTTTTGACTTATCAATTAGCAATCAATACCAGCTTTATGGGACAGCTATTGCTAATGAAATCGGTCTAGAAAACTATGATGATAATATAAAATCTGGTTTTCAAATTTATAAAATATTTAACTAAATAATAATATGCTAAAAAATAAAACGATATTACTGATTCTTAGCTTGTCACTCTTTTTCTCTTGTGAGTGGCGTGTTGAAGATCAACCAGGCTACTGAGTAATTACTTTCCCCCAGGATGGGGCAACCTGTAATGAAAAAGTAACTCTTAGTATTGATGCTAATGATCCGGATGGTATATGCGGAGTTGAAGTTAATGTTAATGATCTTAAAATAGATATTCCATTAAGTGAAATATTAGGTAATCTAAATAACGAGCCAATAGAAGTTAGTTTAAATACAAATGAGCTACCTGATGGTCCTATTTCAGTTTCAGTAAGTATATGCGATTGCAATGATAATTGTACTGAAAGCCCTCCTTTGGATTATACGGTAGATAATACTCTTTCTGTCCCTGATACTATAAGTATTAATTCGGTAATATTTAAAGATGGTGGATTTGATATCTTATGGGAAAAATCAAATGCTCCAGAT
>NHHC02000031.1 GCA_002169935.2 Candidatus Pelagibacter sp. TMED153
AACAATTCAAGAAGGATGTGATAAATTTTGTAAATTTTGCGTTGTTCCTTATACTAGAGGACCAGAATACTCTAGATCTTCTTTAGAGATTATATCTGAGGCGAGGCAGCTTATAAAAAATGGATCAAAAGAAATTATATTATTAGGACAAAATGTAAATGCATATAATTTTAAAAATCAAAGATTTTCAGATTTACTATATTCACTTAGTAAAATTGAGAATTTAGAAAGAATAAGATACACGACTTCTCATCCAAAAGATTTAACAGATGATCTAATAGAAATACATGGTGAATGTAAAAAACTGATGCCACTTTTGCACCTGCCTGTTCAAAGCGGATCTAACACGATTCTAAAGAATATGAATAGAGATCATACAATAGAGGAATATCTAGAAATAATTGAAAAACTTAGAAAAAAGAATTCATCTATGAAGTTTTCTAGTGATTTTATAATTGCTTACCCTGGCGAAACTAAAGAAGATTTTGAAAAAACAGTTTTATTAATGAAAAAAGTAGAATTTATTAATTCATATTCGTTTATTTTTAATGCAAGACCTGGAACACCAGCAGCAAATTTAAAAAAAATAAGTGAAAAAATTGCTAAACAAAGATTAGCTATTTTTCAAAGAGTTGCTGACCAAGTTAAGACGAAATACAGAAAAGAACTTGTTAATTCAACAGTTAGTGTATTATTTGAAAACAACGCTAGAGATCCTAATAAATATTTTGGAAGAGATGAATATTTTAATTCTGTCATTGTTAATAGTAATGAAAATTTAGCTGGTCAAATTAGAAATGTAAAAATCGACAAGTGTAACCACAATACTTTATTTGGAGAGGTTATTTTAGAGGGTAAACCAAAGGAATATGCAGCATAAAACTTATGTCAGAGATAAGTAAACTAAATCAAAATTTAATTATTAGAAAAATAGATCCTGAAACAATTAATATTCAGATAACAGACAATGAAATGCTGATGTCAATTGTTGGTCAGTTTGATCAAAATTTAAAAGAATTAGAAAAGTTAACCAACACTATCATCTTTTTTAGAGGAAACTCTATTACTTGCAAAGGAAAAGAAGCGAATTTAAAAGATTTTTCAGAGGCAATTAAGTTTTTAATAGGAAAATATCTTTTAACTAATCTTATTGAAAAAGGGGATATAATGCTATCAGTTAAAAAAAATATGAATACTGAAGAATCAAACGTAAAGTCTTTTAAACAATTAATTAAAACACCGCGAAAATCGGTTATAGCCCGATCAGAAAAACAATCTGATTATATTAAAGCACTTAAAGAAAATAGTATAGTAATGTCTCTTGGACCCGCTGGAACAGGCAAAAGTTTTTTAGCAGTTTCTGTTGCAGTTACTTTATTAATGGAAAAAAAAATAGAAAGAGTAATTTTATCAAGACCAGCTGTTGAAGCAGGAGAAAAATTAGGTTTTCTACCTGGAGACATGAAAGAGAAGGTCGATCCCTACCTTAGACCACTTTATGATGCGTTATACGAGTTATTTGGTGCAAATAATATAGACAAAAAGATTGAAGCTGGAGAAATTGAAATCGCACCTCTTGCGTTCATGAGAGGAAGAACTTTAAAGAATTGTTTTGCTATATTAGATGAGGCACAAAATGCTACGGAAACTCAGATTAAAATGTTTTTAACTAGAATTGGCGAAAATTCTAAATTAGTTGTTAACGGAGATCCTTCTCAAATAGATTTATTAAATAAATCACAATCTGGTCTCATAAAATCAAAAAATATTCTAAAAGACTTGAAAGAGATTAAAATCATAGAATTTGATCATACTGATGTTGTAAGACATCCACTGGTTTCAAAGATTATTCGGGCTTATCAAAAAAAAAGCACTGATGATAAAAGTTAATGTAATTTTAAATAATATTATTTGGAAGAAATATTTAAAAAGTCCAAATAGTTTTATTGATAAAAAAATAGAATTACTTAATAGAAAAAACAAACTATATAAAAAAAATACTTTGATATGTTCTTTGCTTTTATCAGGAACAGCAGAAATAAAGAAATTAAATAGAAAATTTAGAAAGAAAAATAAATCTACTGATGTACTATCTTTTCCGTTTTATGAAAAAAAACAACTAAATAATAAAATTAGAAAAGAGAGAGAAATTTACCTTGGTGATATAATTGTTAATTTGAATAAGATAAAAAACAAGAATGATAAAACTAAATTCAAGAAAGAATTAAATAAACTTTGGATACATGGATTGGTTCACTTATTTGGCTATAAACACAAAAAAAATCAAGATTTTTATACTATGAGTAAAATAGAAAAAAAATACCTCCAATATATAAATTAGATGTTAGAAAAGATTTTGAATAGTCGAAGTATCGTATTGTATTTGTTACCTTTCTCTATTGGATTATTAACCGTACTATCTTTTCAACCATTTAATTTTTCATTTATAAATTTCTTTTTGTTACCAATTTTTTTTTTTCTTATAGTTCATGTAAGAAAAAAATCTAAAAGCATTTATAGAAAAAAACCTTATTATAAAAATTTGTTTTTAATTGGTTTTATTTTTGGTTTTGGTTTTTATCTTAGTGGAATTTTCTGGGTAGTTTATTCCTTAACTTTTGACGATAACTTTAAATTTTTAATTCCATTTGCAATAACTCTGGTGCCTCTTTTTTTAGGTCTTTTTACTGGTTTCACTACTTTAATAATAGGTCAGTTTTTAAGTTACAATTTTTCCTCAATTTTATTATTTTCGGGATCTTTCGCTTTATCGGATTATATTAGAAGTAAAATTTTAACTGGTTTTCCTTGGAATTTATGGGGTTATAGCTGGTCTTGGTTTGTTGAAGTTCTACAAATTCTTAATTTATTAGGATTATTTGCTTTTAATCTTATAGCTATAACAATTTTTACTATACCAGCAGTCTTATTTTTTAAAACTAACATAAGTAAGAAAATCTTAATAATTAGCTCTTCATTTTTATTTATTTTCTTGATTTATCTTTATGGAACAATTTCTATTAATAAAAACAAAGCTTTACTAAATTTTTTGGATAAAAATAAGATTTATACTAAAGTTATATCTCCAAATTTTGATCTAAAATATAATTTAACGATTAATGAAACTGAGGAAAAATTAAAAAAATTAATTAGATTTAGTGATCCAGATAAAAAAAAATCAACTTTATTTATATGGCCTGAAGGTGTTTTTGCTGGATTTAATTATAATGAAATTTACCAATTTAATGATCTAATAAAAAATAATTTTAGTGCTAATCATCTAATTTTATTTGGAATAAACACTCTAGATAAAAAATCTGAAAAATATTTTAATAGTTTGCTTGTTGTAAACAATAAATTTGAAATTTTGCACCAATATAATAAAAGAAAATTAGTACCTTTTGGAGAATTTTTACCTTTTGAGAAAATTTTAAATAAGTTAGAGGTAAAAAAAATCACTCAAGGTTATGGATCCTTTTCGAAGGGAGATGCCCAAGGAAATATTCTTCTTAATAGTTTAAATATTTTACCTTTAATTTGTTATGAAATTATTTTTCCAGAACTTACACAAAATGCAAGCAAGGAAACTAACCTAATAGTAAATATTTCAGAAGATGGATGGTTTGGAAATTCGATTGGCCCCCATCAACATTTTACTAAAGCAATTTTTAGATCTATCGAAAATGATTCATTCCTAGTCAGGTCTGCAAATAAAGGCATTAGTGCTATAATAAGTAATAAAGGTCAAATTATTAAGAAATTAAATACTTACGAGGCAGGTAATATAGAAATGGACATTCCTTTAATAAAATCGAAATATAAAAATAAAAATGATTTGATATTTTTTGTTCTTTTATTTACATATCTATTTATCTTTTTAATTTTTAAAATAAAAAATAATGCAAAATAATAAATATCTATTTACTAGTGAGTCCGTTTCGGAAGGTCATCCAGATAAAGTCTGCGACAGAATTTCGGATATGGTTGTTGACTCATATTTATCTCGAGATCCTGTCTCTCGTGTAGCTTGTGAAACACTTACAACAACTAATAAAGTAGTTTTGGCTGGTGAGACAAGAGGCCCAAAAATAGAAAAGGAAGAAATTATAAATAAAGTCCGAGAGTGCATAAAAGAAATTGGTTATGACCAAGAAGGATTTAGCTGGAAAACAGCAAATATAGAAACTTTTTTGCATGAACAGTCTACCGATATAGCAATGGGAGTTGATTCAAAAGATAATAAAGATGAAGGTGCAGGTGATCAAGGAATTATGTTTGGTTATGCTTGTACAGAGACCGAAGAGTTAATGCCAGCTCCGATTCATTTTTCACATAAAATTTTAAGATTAATGGCAGAGGATAGAAAAAAAGGAGTCTTAAAAGGAATAGAACCAGACTCCAAAAGTCAAGTAACGATGCTATATGATAACAACAAACCTATAAAAGTTACTTCAGTAGTAATCTCGACTCAACATTCAAAAGATTTAAATCAAGAGAAAGTCAAAGATTTAGTTCTTCCATATATTAAAAAATCTATTCCAGATGAGTATGTTAAAGATTTGGACTCTAAAGAAGTATATATCAACCCAACAGGTCAATTTATAATTGGTGGACCAGATGGAGACACTGGTTTAACTGGTAGAAAAATTATTGTCGACACTTATGGAGGTGCAGCTCCACATGGAGGAGGAGCTTTTTCTGGAAAAGACCCTACGAAAGTAGATAGATCTGCTGCTTATGCAGCAAGATACTTAGCAAAAAATATTGTATCTGCAGGAGTTTCTACAAAATGTCTAATTCAACTAGCTTATGCTATTGGAGTTTCAAAACCATTATCTATTTTTATAAAACTTGCAGAGTCCGATCAAAGCAAAGTCGATACTGTCAAAAAGATTATTGATCAGAACTTTGACTTATCACCGAGAGGAATTAGAGAAATGTTAAAATTAAGTAATCCTATCTACGAAATTACTTCTGCTTACGGACATTTTGGAAGAAAACCTTCAAATAAAGGTGAATTTACTTGGGAAAAAACAGATAAATCAGATTTATTTAAATTGTAATCTTGAAAAAACCATAATTTTCATTAAAATACTATTAAAACTGGTAATAATTGAAATGGGCTTTGGCCCATTTTTTTTTAGGAGCAATAAAAATGTTAAATAGAGGATTAGATAAACTAGAACTTTTAAGAATTGTAGATGCTGTAGCTAATGAAAAGTCTATAGACAAAGAATTAGTTATAGGTTCTATGGAGAGTGCAATTCAGAAAGCTGCTTTAACTAAATTTGGTAACGATAATAATATTGAAGTAATAATTGATAGAGAAAGCGGTGAAATTAAAATTCAAAAAGTTTTAGATGTAGTAGAAAATGTTGATGACCCAGCTAGAGAAATCACATTAAGTGATGCAAAAAAAATAGATACTAAAAATAATGATTTGAAGGTCGGAGATAAAATTTTCGAAGAATTACCCCAAATTGATTTTGGAAGAATTGCAGCTCAAAGCGCAAAACAAGTAATTAGTGCTAGAGTACGAGAAGCAGAGAAAAATAGACAATACGATGATTTTATAGACAAACAAGGGCAAATTCTTAGTGGTGTTATTAAAAGGTTAGAATACGGTAATGTTATAGTTGACTTAGGAAAAGCTGAAGGTGTTATAAAAAAAGATGAACTTATTCCTAGAGAGATTTTAAAAACTGGCGATAGAGTCAAAGCATATTGCTATGAAGTTAAAAAAGAATTAAAAGGCCATCAGATTTTTTTATCAAGAGCGCACCCTCAATTTCTTGCACGATTATTTTTTCAAGAAGTTCCAGAAATTTATGAAGGAACTATAGAAATTAAATCAGTAGCAAGAGATCCTGGTAGCAGAGCTAAAATTTGTGTTCATTCACAAGACGCGTCTATTGATCCAGTTGGAGCATGTGTTGGTATGAGAGGTAGTAGAGTTCAAACAATAGTTAATGAATTACATGGAGAAAAAATAGATATTATTAAATGGACTGAAGACTTACCTACTCTAATTTCCGAGTCTCTTTCGCCAGCAGACATTCAAAAAGTTTTGATAGATCAAGATAATAAGAGAATTGATATTATATTAACAGAAGAAAACTTAAGTAAAGCGATTGGCCGTAGAGGACAAAATGTGAGGTTAGCTTCAAAATTAACTAACTATGAGATTGATATATTAACTGATAAAGAGGATTCTGAAAGAAGACAAACTGAGTTTAAAGATAGAACAGAAACATTAATTAAAAACTTAGAAGTAGATGAAACATTGGGACAACTTTTGGTTTCTGAAGGTTTTCCAAGTATTGAAGATATTGCCCAGTCCACACCAGAAGATATTTCAAAGATTGATGCAATAGATGAAGAAACTGCTAATGAGTTGATTAACAGATCAAAAGAAACTTTAACTAAAGAAAAAGAGGCTATTGGGCAAAAATTAAAAGAACTTGGGGTAGAAGATTCATTAATTAATCTTAAAGGAATGACGCAAGGTATGCTTGTAATTTTGGGACAAAAAAATATTAAAAAATTAATTGATTTTGCGGATTTATCTTCTGATGAATTAATCGGTGGATATGATGAGATAAAAGGAAAAAAAATTAGAATCGAGGGATATTTAGAGGAATTTTCTTTATCCAGAAAAGAAGCTGATGAACTTATTATGTCAGCTAGAGAGATTGCTTACAAATAATGTTATGGAAAAAAACAAAAAGAAGACACTCACAATTTCATCAAGTTTAAAAAAAAAAATTGACACAACTGCAGTTGCTAGAGATGGAAAAAAATCTTTTGACGTTGAAAAGAAAAAAACCTTTAAAGGAAATAAGAGTTTTACAAAAACTGGTCAATCTCTAGATCAAAAAAATAATACGAATTTTAAAAAAAATTTTGCTAGAAAATTTATTGAGCAGCAAGCTAAGAAAGATTTTATTAAAAAAGAAAATAAGCCGACTGGCAAAAGTAAACTTAAATTAAAAAGTCCTATAGACAAAAAAGATTTTAAATTAACAGTTTCTAGAGCTTTAAACGTTGAAGAAATTGAGATTAAACAAAGAAGTTTAGCCTCAGTCAAGAGGGCTAGATTAAAAGAGAAGAAAAACAAACCAGAGGATGGAGAGAAAAAAGAATTTAAAAAGGTAATTAAAGACGTAAAAATACCTGAACAAATTAGCATACAAGAGCTCTCAAATCGAATGGCAGAAAAATCTAGCGATATTATTAAATTTTTATTTAATATGAAGGTAATAGCGACTATTAATCATAGCATCGATAAGGATACCGCAGAATATATTGTTAAAGAATTTGGACACAAACCAATATTAGAAGATCATCCAGCAATAGAGACAAGTAAAATTAAAGAAAAATTAGAAGGAGATATAAAAACTAGACCTCCAATAGTAACAATTATGGGCCATGTTGATCATGGAAAAACCTCTTTACTTGATTCTTTAAGAGATACAAATGTTGTTTCAGGAGAGCATGGTGGCATCACTCAGCATATTGGAGCCTATCAGGTCACAACTGAAAATAATAAAGTTATCACTTTTATAGATACCCCTGGTCATGCTGCTTTTACAGAGATGCGAGCTAGAGGATCTAAGATTACTGATATTGTGGTTTTAGTAGTAGCTGCGGATGATGGCATTAAACCACAAACTGTTGAGGCCATTAAACATGCTAAAGCTGCTAAAGTACCAATAATAGTTGCGATCAATAAGTGTGACTTGCCAGAAAAAAACATAAGTAAAATTAAAAATGAAATGATGCAATACGAATTAATTGCAGAAGACCTAAGTGGAGATACTTTATTTGTAGAGGTATCTGCGTTAAAAAAAATTAATTTAGATAAACTTAAAGAAAGCATTTTATTACAATCAGAAATTTTAGATCTAAAAGCATCATTTTCTGGTCAAGCTAGAGGTGTTGTTATTGAGTCAAAGATAGATAAAGGAAAAGGACCGGTATCTACAATTTTAATCAGCAACGGACAATTAAAAAAAGGTGACTATTTTATTTGTGGAAATACATGGGGTAAAATTAGAGCTATGATTAATCATGAAGGAAAAAATACCGAAGAAGCATTACCCTCTATGCCTGTTGAAATACTAGGAATGAATAGTTCAGCTTTTGCAGGAGCAGAGTTCTTAGTAACGAAAGACGAAGATGAAGCAAAAAAAATGGCAGAATATAAGAAAGATAGTTATGTTAAAAGCAAAGTTTTAGCTAAAGATAAAACAACTCTTTTTGATAAAGTTAAAGAAAAAGATGAATTAAATATTATAATTAAATCTGATGTCCAAGGATCAAGTGAAGCATTAAAAATGGCAATCAATAAAATACAACATGAAGAAGTGGAAGCTAAAATTATCCTAGCTGATATTGGAATGATAAATGAAACTGATGTTTCATTAGCCAAAGCATCGAACGCGATATTAATTGGTTTTAATGTTAAACCTAACAGAGAAGCAAAAAAATTAGCAGAAGAACAAAAGATAGATATTAAATATTTTAATATTATTTACGAGGCTCTAGAACATGTTGAAAAATCTTTATCTGGTTTATTAGAGCCAGATGTTAAAGAAACAGTTTTAGGTTCAGCTGAGATACAAAAAATATTTAAAGTATCTAATGCTGGCAAAATCGCAGGATCAAAAGTTATTAATGGAGAAATTAAAAGTAAATCTAAAGCAAGAATTATAAGAGATGGTGTTGTTGTTTATAGCGGTGAGATTCAAAGCCTCTATAGAGAAAAAAATCAAGTTAAAGAAGTGGGAACAGGGTTTGAGTGTGGAATTAGTATTAAAGATTTTATCGACTTTAAAGAAAAAGACGTGATTGAGTCGTATCAAGCGGAAAAAATTCAAAGGTCTATATAATGGGAAATCAAATATCACAAAAACCTTTTACCCAGAGACAGTTGAGAGTTGGAGAGTTGGTTAAACAGAATTTAGGTGAGTTATTTATAAGAAATGAAGCTAAAATACCTTCAATTAACTCGAAACTTATCACTGTAACCGAAGTTAGAATGACTGCTGATTTAAAAACAGCAAGGGTTTATGTAATACCTCTCGGAGGAGTAGACACGAAAGAAATAGTAAGGATCTTGACGGAATACTCGCATATTGTTAGAAAAGCTCTGTCTAAAAGGCTAGATATTAAGTTTCTTCCTAAACTCACATTTGTAGAAGATAACTCATTTGAATATGCTGAAAAG
>NHHC02000009.1 GCA_002169935.2 Candidatus Pelagibacter sp. TMED153
ACCTGGTAAACTTACGTCACCTTTTTTATCAAAGCTTAAAGTTCCAAGCACTGTATTGAATTTTCCTTTTTTCATTGCTTTAAGAACTTTTTTTCTGTCAAGAGATCCAGCTTGAGTTGCGGCTTGTTCAAATACTTGTAACGCAGCATATGAGTAAAGCACGTAACCTTCTGGCTCAATTCCGGCAGCTTTAAATTTTTTTACTAATGGTGCAGCTTCTGGGTTATTTCTTGGGTCTGGACTGAAAGTCATTAATGTACCTTCACCAGCATTACCAGTAATTTGCCAATACTCAGCTGTAACTAACGCATCACCACTTATTAATTTAGTTTTCATACCTTGGTCTCTCATTTGTCTAACGATTAGACCGCCTTCAGTATGGTAACCGCCAAGATAAACTGCATCTATATTATTTGATTTAAGTTTTGAAACTAACGCAGAATAATCTTTTTCACCTGCTGTGAATGCTTCATACATAGTTTCTTTTAATCCGCCTTTATTCATATTTTTCTTTGTAGCATCTGCCAAACCTTTTCCGTAAGCAGTTTTGTCATGAATAATTGCAACTTTTTTTCCACTGTATTCTTTTGCTAGAAATGCACCAGCAACTTCACCTTGTTGGTCATCTCTTCCGCATACTCTAAATACATTTGGTCCACCTTTGTCAGTAAACGCGGGGTTAGTTGACGCCGGAGATACTTGAATAATACCTTCTTCTGTATAAACTTTAGAAGCTGGAATCGAAGATCCTGAGCAGAAATGTCCTGCAACATAAGTAACGCCTTGACTAGCAAATTTATTTGCTACGGCTACTGCTTGTTTTGGATCACAAGCATCGTCACCAATTACTAATTTTACTTTTTCTCCCAAAATGCCACCTTTAGCATTAGTATCTTTAGCCCACATTTCTGCGCCAGCTTTAAGCTGAGCTCCAAAAGATGCGTACTGACCACTCATAGGTCCAGCAGAAGCAACTGTTACGTCCGCTTTTGCAATTACAGATCCTAATAAAAAGATTGAAGCAATTAATGAAAGAGTCTTTTTCATTATTTTTAACATATGTTCCTCTTTTTTGTTGTTAATTAATTAATTAATTTTATTGATTGAACACTACATCTGCTTTTTTGTAAATAAGGAAAAACATCATTTTTTACCTCCGCCTTCAAGGTATGCAGCCTGAATATCCTTGTTTTTTAACAAGTCTTGACCTGTGCCTTCTAAAGTAACATTCCCATTAACTAAAACGTACCCGCGGTCAGCAAGCTCGAGAGCCTTTTTTGCATTTTGTTCAACCAAAAAAATAGTAACTTTTTTTTCTTTATTGATATTTTTAATAGCTTTAAAAATTTGATTTACAAGTTTAGGAGCTATACCTAAAGAAGGTTCGTCCAATAATAACATTTTTGGTCTAGCCATCATGGCTCTTCCTATTGCTAGCATTTGTTGTTCCCCTCCAGATAAAGTTCCACCTCTCTGAGTTAATCTGTCTTTCAAAACAGGAAAAAGATCATAAACTTCTTTTACATCGTCCATAAAGTGTTTGCCTTTTTCATTTGAAGAGGCTCCAAGTCTTAAATTATCCTCAACCGTTAATCTTGAAAATATTCTTCTTCCTTCTGGAACTTGTGAAATTCCTAAATTAACAATATTATGAGGAGGTAGATTTTCTATGTTCTGATTATCAAAAACAATTTTCCCAGCCGAGGCTTTATTTACACCACTTATTGTCATTAATAATGTCGATTTTCCTGCACCGTTAGAACCAATTAAAGCTACTATCTCACCGCTTTCAACTTTTACATCTACGCCTCTAAGAGCTTGAATGTTTCCATAAAAAGTTTCAACTTTTGAAATTGTTAGCATAGTTATTCTTCCGTACCTAAATAAGCTTCAATAACTTCAGGACTATTTTTAGTTTCTTTTGCAGATCCTTGGAAAATTTTTTTTCCATAATTTAAAACTACCACATGGTCGGAAATTTCCATTACAACACTCATGTCATGTTCGATTAATAAAATACCTGTTTTTTTTTCATTTTTAATAAAAAGAAGTAATTTGTTTAAATCAGCTGACTCTTTTGCGTTTAATCCTGCGGCTGGCTCATCTAAACATAATAAATGAGGGTTAATACACATAGCTCTAACAATTTCTAATTTTCTTTGGTCTCCATAAGGCAAATCGCCTGCATCATCATCTGCTCTTTGAGTTAATCCTATTATATCTAACCAATATTTAGAAATTTCTATAGCCTCTTTCTCTTTTTTTATATACGAAGGTGAATTAAAAAGACCTAGTATAGTAAATCCTGAAGCATCCATGAGCTTATTGTGTTGTGCTACCATCATATTTTCTAATACCGACATTTGAGGAAAAAGTCTTATATTTTGAAACGTTCTTGCAACTCCTGCTCTTTGGGCAACTCTAAAATCAGAAAACTTTCTTAAATTTAATATTTCTTTTTCTTTGTTAAGATACATGGAGCCTGCAGTTGCCTTATAAAAACCTGTTAAACAATTAAATACTGTTGTTTTTCCAGCACCGTTTGGACCTATAATTGAAGTAATTTGATCTTTGCTTGCAGAAAAAGTCAAGTTGTCTATGGCAACAAGACCTCCAAATTTCATTGTTAAGTTTTCAACATTAAGTAATTTTTTGTCCATAAATTTATTTTTTTTGATTTAAAATTATTGTTGGTTTTCTTGTTGCCAAAATTCCTCTAGGTCTAAAAATCATTATTAAAACCATCGCCCCGCCAAATGCGATCATTCTGTATGACTCAAAATCTCTAAATACTTCAATTAATCCTATTAAGAATACTGTAGACAAAACAACACCTGTTTGAGATCCCATTCCGCCAAGAACAACTATAGCAACTATTATTGCGGATTCTATAAATGTAAAACTTTCTGGACTTATAAAAGCTTGACGGGTTGCAAAAAAAGATCCTGCAAAACCTCCAAACATTGCGCCTATTGCAAAAGCTGTCAATTTTGTATTTCTTGGATTAACCCCAAGTGATTTACATGCAATTTCATCTTCTCTAAGGGCTTCCCAAGCTCTCCCTATCGGTAATCTTCTTATTTTTATTGTAAAAAGATTTGTTACTAGTGCTAGAAATAAAATTAAATAATACAGAAAAATAATTCTTTGCATAGGATCATATTCTAAACCAAAAAATGTGTGAAAAGTTTTTTCGCCTTCTTCTGGAAAACTTTTAAAAGGTAGTCCAAAAAATGAAGGTCTAGGAATTCCTGTAAGTCCGTCTGGGCCTTTGGTAAGTTCATACCAATTTAATAAAAGAATTCTAATCATTTCACCAAATGCAAGAGTTACTATAGCAAGGTAATCACCTCTCAGTCTTAAAACTGGAAATCCTAAAAGAACACCAAACATAGCTGCAAATACTCCTGCTATTGGTAAACAAATCCAAAATGACCAGCCAAAATGTATTGCAAAGAGAGCGTAGGAGTAGGCTCCCACAGCATAAAACGCCACATAACCTAAGTCTAAAAGTCCAGCTAAACCAATAACAATGTTTAGGCCCCATCCTAGCATAATATAAGTGAGCATCATGATTGCGATATCCATTAAGTATCGATCTGTGAAAGGTAAAAAGGGGAAAATTAATGAAAATATAATTGCACTTAAGGCAATTTGAGTTCCTTTAGTGTCTAAAAAATTTGTAATAGATTTTCCGATACTCGACTGAATCCCTGTTTTTAGATCTCTTTTATATGTATAAAGATTGATAAAAAATCTTCCAACAGTGCAAACAGTTACAATTAAAAGAACTATTAACCATTTGGGCTGAACAACCAATATCTCATTTTTAGCGACTGTTCTCAAACCAACTACTGGACCAAATAGTGCTAAAGCGATTAACCCAGTAAATAAGCTATCTTTGATTGAAGTTTGAAGAAATGTTTTTCCCATACTATACTTTTTCAATATCAGGTTTGCCTAAAAATCCGGTTGGAAAAAATATTAGTACAACAACTAAAACAGTAAAAGCTGCAATATCCTTATATTCTATTGAAATATATCCAGACCAAAAAACCTCGATTAGACCAATAAGTAAACCGCCTAACATTGCACCAGGAATTGAGCCTATGCCTCCAAGTACAGCGGCGGTAAATGCTTTAATCCCAGCTAAAAAACCTATGTAAAAATCTATAACTCCATAATACATTACAAACATCATTCCGGCCACTGAGGCCAAGGACGATCCAATTATAAAAGTTATTGAAATAGTTCGGTCTACATTTATGCCCATTAATGCTGTCATTGTTCTATCTTGTTCGCAGGCTCTTTGAGCTCTACCTAGTGCTGTTCTAGTTATTAATAATGTAAAAATGGCCATCAAAATTATAGTTACTAAGACTATAAAAATTTGGAGAAAACTAAGTGAAACTGTAAATCCAGTTTCTTCCATAAAAGTAAATCCGCCCTGTATTACCGGTTGCAAGGTTTTTATTCTTGCTCCTTGAGCAGCTTGTACATAATTTTGTAATACAATTGACATCCCTAAAGCAGAAATTAATGGAGCTAATCTAAAAGATTTTCTTAATGGTTTATAAGCTAATTTCTCAACTGTCCAACCATAACAGGCGGTAAAAACCATTGCGATCAAAAGAGTTAATAATAGTACAACTGGAAGGGCAATGCTTGTTAGAGCAAAAAGAATAAAAGAAATTAAAGCCACAAATGCACCCACCATAAAAATATCTCCGTGGGCAAAATTAATCATTCCAATTATTCCATAAACCATGGTGTATCCTATGGCAATAAGTCCATAAACAGATCCAAGAGTAACACCGTTAATTAACTGTTGTAAAAAATATGCAATATCCATTTTAAAGTTTAAAATTTTTTAAAGATGGTATTTAAAACTTTTTGATGGAGTTTGTAAAATTTCTTTTTCTTCAGTTTATTAAGAACATAGGCATTTGTTCCACCTGGAGTTTGAGATTCCACTACAAGTTGTTTTAAAGAGATTTTATTTTTATTTAAAGCATCCTCTGATAGGGCGGAAAAAAGTTCTCTAGTATAATTCTCTGCCTCTTTTCTTTTTATACCTTTAGAAGTTAACCAGTTACTTGTTGAATAAAGTATATTGTAAAAAGAAGCCATAAAAGAAGAAGTTGCCCAAAAACTTTTAGAAATATTTTCATTTCTTAATTCAATAACTTTTCCTAATTGATTAAAAAAATTTTTTATCTTTTTATCTGGAGGAAAAATTACTATTGGACCTTTCTTCATACCTATAAATGGTAGTGGAATGGCTCTGACTATATTTTTATTTTTTGTATCAGCTTTTAATTTATTCAAACGCATAGTTGAAATAAGGCTTACAATTTTTTTGTTATGTTTAAAGTGTAAAGTTCTTAAAATTTTACTTCCTACTTGTGGGGTAATTGCTAAAAAAACCAACTGTGAACTATTTATAAGCTGTTGATTATTTTTTGAAATAGTTACTTTTTTAAATCTTTTACTTAATTTTTTTGCTATTAATTTATTGCGAGGAGATATATAAATTTTTTTGATTTTTAATTTTGATTTGAAAATACCTTCAATTATTGAAGATGTGATATGTCCAGTTCCTAGAAAACCAATAATCATTAAGTATGCAGAATAACCAAGCTATACCTTTTAATAAAGAAAATTTTAAACAAATATTTTCTATAGAATTTTTGGTTGTAATACTTGTATCTGTACCAGCCGCTTTATTGGCTGACTATTTTAACCTTCCTTTAGCTTGGTTTTTGGGTCCTATGATTATTACGTCTATAATTACTTTATCGGGTGTTAATACCAAAATGCCGAGATTGGTACTTAGTTCAGTTTTAATTCTTCTTGGTTTATACATAGGAAACTATATTGATAAAAGTTTGTTTTCACAAGTCCATCAATGGATTTGGACTTCTATAATCATGCTTTTCTATATTATTATTAGTGTGTTTTTGGTTTCAAGATATTTAGAAAAATTTTCTAATTATGATAAAAAAACTTCAATATTTTCTGCTGCTCCTGGCGCACTAGGACCCTTAATGATTTTGGCAGAAGATGAAAAATCTGATTTAAGTCGAGTAGCTACATCACACTTGATAAGACTAATTATTATTATCACAGTATTTCCATTTATTGTTAATAGTTTCTATGAAACAGATATAGAATTAGTAAGTGCACCAATTGAAAATCAGAGTGTAATTGAGCTAATAATTCTAATAATTTTTTCTTTAATATTTATTTTAATTTTTGATAAATTAAAAGTTCCAGCAGCCTTATTATCTGGAACTTTAATAGCAAGCGGGCTTTTACAGATCACAGGGGTAGCTTCTTATAAAGTTCCGCCAAATATAATTGATTTATCTTTATTGATTTTGGGGTCTTCCGTTGGTTGTAGATTTGCTGATAAAACTTTCAACGAAATTGCAAAAAATGCTCTTCATAGCATTATTGCCACTCTTCTTTTAGTTGTTCTAGGTTTTTTAGCAGCAATTGTTGCGAGTTTAATAATTGATAAAAATTTTTTTACATTGCTTCTTTCTTACTGCCCTGGAGGAATTTACGAAGTGGCAGTTATAGCAATTTTTTTTGATTTAGATCCTGAGTTTGTTTCTTTCCATCATATCATTAGATTGCTTATGATATTATTTATTGTTCCTTTAATTTTGAGATTTGTTCAAAAAAAAACCTAAATTAATCTTAAATTTTTTGACATTGATATAAATTTAAAGTTTAATTGCTAAATGATAAATTATTTAGATTTGCTAAGTAGAATTTTAATTTCAGCAATTTTTTTATTTTCTGGAATTAACAAAATATTGAACTACGACTCTACAGTTCAATGGATGGAAGGTTTTAGCATTCCAGGAATTCTTTTAATGCCAGCTATTGCTTTAGAGATTGTATTTCCTCTTTTAATAATTATCGGTTACAAGGTAAAAATTGCGGCAAGTATTCTAGCTATATTTTGTATTTCGACTGCTTTTATTTTTCATTTTGATTTTACAAATCAAATGCAAATAATCGCCTTTTCGAAAAATTTAGGACTTGCAGGCGGACTATTATTCCTTGCTATTAATGGATGTAAAGGATTAGCATTAGAAAAAGAAAAAAAATATGTGCGGATGTAGTTTACTTAATTACTTTTTTTAAAAAAACTATTGTACATTTGCCATCCTACTATAACGAGAATAACAATCATTATACAAAGAGTAAGGGGCCTATCCCACAAAAAAGTCCAAGATCCGTCACTAATTAATAAAGATCTTCTTAAATTTTCTTCCATTAACCCTCCAAGTACAAACGCTAATATCAATGGTGGCATTGGAAAATCATAGAGTCTTAATATAGTTGCTACAACTGCAATGCCTATCATTAAAAAAATATCAAAATTATTAAATGACATTAAATAAATTCCAGTTACCGAAAAAAATAAAATCATTGGTATCAAAAATGTTCTTGGTACTGCAAGAATCCTTGCAATATAAGGAATTAAAGGAAGATTAAGAATTAAAAGAACTACCATTCCTATATACATAGACATGATAACCGACCAAAATATTTCTGGATTTGTTTCATATAATCTGGGTCCTGGCTGAATACCAAATCCCAATAATGCGCCAAGCATTACCGCGGTAGTTCCGCTTCCTGGAATTCCAAGAGTTAAGAGTGGTACAAATGCTCCTGAGCATGCTGCATTATTTGCGGTTTCAGGCGCTGATAAACCTTGTACACTTCCTTTACCAAACTTTTCTTTTTCCTCCTTATTAACAAAGTTTCTTTCCATTCCATAAGCTAAGAACGATGCAATCGTTGCTCCTGCTCCAGGTAGTACTCCAATGATAAAACCTAGAATAGAAGAACGTGGTATGGTTTTTGCCATTTGTTTAGTTTCTTCTTTGCTTATTTTGATTGACCCCAAGTCTGTTAATGAAATTTGTTTTGCAGCTTTAGTAGGATCACTTCCTTTAATTATAATAGTTAAAGCCTCACTCATTGCAAATGTAGCCATTACTACTAAAACAAAACTAATACCATCAGATAAATTCATCGTATTGAAAGTAAACCTTGGGATATCAGATAAGGTATCTTGTCCTACGGACGCTAACATTAATCCTAAAACACACATCATCATTGCTTTTAAAAAATTTCCCTTTGAAGAAAAGGCAGCAACTGCTGTTAAACCTAAAATCATTAAACCAAAGTAATCTGGTGATCTAAATGATAGACTTACTTTTGATAAACTTGGTGCTGCAATTAATAAAAAGATTGCTGCAATCGTTCCGCCAGCAAAAGAACTATAGGCTGCGATAGCTAATGCTTTTCCAGCTTTGCCTTGTTGGGCCATTGGATAACCATCAAAAGATGTTGCTACGGTTCCTGGCACTCCAGGAGCATTAATGAGAATAGAAGATGTAGAACCTCCGAATACTGCACCATAATAAACACCAGCCATCAAAATTAAACCAGTTGCAGGATCAAATCCGTAAGTAATTGGGATCATTAAAGCGATTGCCGTCATTGGCCCTAAACCAGGAAGCATTCCAATGATAGTTCCTGTAAAACATCCAATCATCACCATTAAAAGGTTTTGAAAAGATAAAGCGGTTTTTAATCCAATGAGTATTCCTTCTATCATCCCATTATCCCTAAATATTTTAATAATGGATCTCTAAGGTATACAGCTAGCAAACCATGAAGAAGGTACATGAAGATTGCAACAAAAGGGAAAGAAAAAATTAAGATATATTTCCATCTTCTCTCTCCTAAAAAGTAATAAGAAAATACTAAAAATAAAGAAGTTGATAAAAAGAAACCTGCTTTAAGTATAGTCGCTCCATAAATAGTCATTGTTACAACTAGTAAAATTGTTTTTTTAAATTCTAAGTGTGTTGGATCAATTTTAATAGGCTTACGATCAGGTAAAACTATTTTTAATCCTGCAAAAAACATGCCAGCATAACCTAAATAAATTGGAAAAGTTTTAGCGTTAAATGCTGCGCCCTCATCGAAAGCAAAAACCTGTATTTGATGTGCTGTGTATAAATAAAAGGCCGATAAAACAAAGAAGAGCAGCGAAATAATTTTTACTGAATTTATTTTCACTGCTCTCCCTCTAAATTAATTGACTAGATTACGCCTAGTTCCTGCATTAACTTTGTCATTTCTTTAGTTTGTTTCTTTAAGAAACTGTCAAATTTACTACCTGGATTATAAATATTTACCCAAGCATTTCTTTTTCTAACTGTTTCCCATTCAGAAGTTTTTTGAACATCGCCTAACATTTTAGCAATCTTCTTAACATCTCCACCTGACATACTCTTAGGAGCAAAGAAACCTCTCCAGTTAACAAACTGAACATTGAATCCTTGTTCTTTTAAAGTTGGAACTTCTGGAGCATCACCCACTCTTTTAGGAGCAGTAATACCAATAATTCTCACTTGATCTCTAGCACCCATTACTTCTCCCAAACCAGTTGAAAGAATTTGAGTTTCACCTGATAAAAGTCCGGCTAAAGCTTTACCACCAGCATCATAAGGTACGTAAACTACGTTGTTGGGGTTTGCGCCAGCTTTTTTAAATGCAAGAGCACCGATTAAATGGTCCATGCTTCCTCTTACTGAGCCACCAGCCATTTTAATTGACTTAGGATCTTTATTGTAAGCATCCACTACATCTTTGAAGTTTTTGTATGGTGAATTTTTAGCAACTGCGATTGCGCCGTAGTCACCGATTACACCAGCGATTGGTTTAACATCTTTATAAGATAACACACCAGATCCTTTAACATAACCTTTGTGTCTAGTGATTGATCTTAATACTAAAGGTGTTGACTGAACTAATACAGTTCCTTCTGGCTTCGAATTAATTATATAAGATAGAGCTTTTCCTCCACCACCACCTGACATATTTTCATATGAAGCACTTTTTAGAAAACCAGCTTTAGTTAAAGCTTCTCCAGTTCCTCTAGCAGTTCCATCCCAACCACCTCCAGCACCGCCACCGATAATGAAGTGTAACTTATCAATAGCAAAACTTGTTGATGAGATTGATGCAAAAAGAACAGTAGCAAAAACTAAGCTAATCAATTTTTTCAAATTATTATACATATTTTTCTCCTGTTAATTAATTAGTCTTTATTAAAGATGAATGTTAAGACAGAGTCAATATCCAATTTTCGCTAGACGTTCTCATTTTAATTAAAGAAAGTGCCTCTTATTCTTAATAACTCTCTACTTAAATTATTATTTTCTTTAAATGCTTTTCTTCCATGTAGCCAAAAATAATTATTAGAAAATATTGTTGATCCTACAGGTAAAGGAAGCTCAATTTTATTTTTACTCTCCTCTAGGCAATCAGAAAGCCTTTGTAGATATAAACCTTGTTCCATGTTTTTTGGTTCAGGAAATTGATCAATATAAGAAATTATGGGCTTACCTTCCCTGTCTTTTTTAAAAACTGGGTGTTCTACTTTATATTCTACATTTTTACTTTTGGGAGATCCCCACACAAAATTTTGTTGTCCCACAGGATTATTGCTTAATTCTTCTAAATGCTCCCAGTCATCCAAATGTAGAATAACACTTTCACCTCCCGAAACTCCTTGTTCTTCCATCTTGGTCATTATTAACCAATCAGTCTTTTCTTTAACATAAGTACCATCTGTATGCAGATCTAATTTTGTATAGGCTTTTCTCAAATAGGAGTCGCTATTATCTGAATGTTTAACATAAAACCTGGCATAATATTTTTCACTCATTGAGTCAAAATTTGGATTTCCAACTAAATAAGCAAGTCCTGTTGAAAGTTTAACTAAAAAATCTTTGTCAAATTTCTTGTTATTAATTTCTGGTTCAATGATTGCTGTGCCCGTCTTTCTGTCATTTATTATTTTATTAAGAGTAGTGCTTAATTTGTTTTCAAAAACTCCATCTAAACTTTTCGCCAAACTAAATCTTGAAAAAGGTTTATATTCTAAGGATGTAATTGTGTGTTTTTTAAAAGGGAAGATAAGTCTGTCTAGGTCTTTATGATTTATATTTATAACTTGTACCCTTTTAGACTTCGTATGATTATTAATAGTAAAGCTCATAAATAATGTATATATTATGTCATGGTTAAAAAATATCCAAGAGACATGGTTGGTTATGGTTCGAAAAATACTAAGGTTATTTGGCCAAATAATGCAAAACTAGCTCTTCAAATAGTACTTAATTATGAAGAAGGAGCTGAAAACTCAGTTCTTCACGGTGATAGATATTCTGAATCTTTTCTTTCAGAAATAATTGGAGCTCAGCCAATTAGAGGTAGACACATTAATATGGAATCTCTTTACGAATACGGTTCTAAAAGAGGATTTTGGAGATTGCATGATCTTTTTCAAGAGAAAAAAATACCTATTACAATTTTTGGAGTGGCAATGGCTCTGGATAGAAACCCCGAGGTTTGTAATGCAATTAAAAATTCAAATTATGAAGTTGCCTGTCACGGGTGGAGATGGATAGATTATCAAAAGATAAAAAAATCTGTCGAAAAAAAACATATGGATTTAGCAATAAAAACTATGAAAAAAATTTTTGGTCAACGCCCTCTTGGCTGGTATACAGGAAGGTGTAGTCCTAACACTCGAGACTTAGTCATGAGTGAGGGTGGTTTTTTGTATGATAGCGACTCCTATAGTGATGATCTCCCCTATTGGGAAAAAAGAGGCAAAAAAAAACAATTAATTATTCCTTATACTTTAGACAATAATGATATGAGATTTGCTACCAATCAGGGTTTTAATTGCGGAGACCAATTTTTTAATTATTTAAAAGATAGTTTTGATGTGCTTTATAAAGAAGGTGAAAAGAATCCAAAAATGATGTCAGTGGGTTTACATTGTAGGTTAGTAGGAAAACCGGGTAGATTAAAATCTCTTGAAAAATTCCTAGACTATGTTTTAAAACATGAAGATGTTTGGATATGCAAAAGAATAGAAATTGCTAAACATTGGATCAAAAAATATTCAAATATATAAATTTAAAATGTCTAAAAAAAAAAATATTTATTTAAATGGATTAATTGATTTAGCTCAAACAAGACTTGGTACTAAAGTTGTTTATAAGACTGATGAATTTTTTGCTTCAGCATCAAGAATACTTAATTCAGTACCACCAGTATTCAAAGAAGGTGTTTTTGATAAACATGGGAAATGGATGGATGGATGGGAGACAAGAAGAAAAAGAGGACCGGGCCACGACTATCTGGTTATTAAATTAGGTAAGCCTGGGAGGATACATAAGGTAGATATTGACACTTCTTTCTTTAATGGGAATCAACCAAATAAAGTTTCATTGTATGCTTGTATTTCAGGTAAGAAATTACCAAGCAAAAAAACTAATTGGATTAAAATTTTAAACAAAAAAAAAACCAAACCAAACAGCCATCATTTTTTTAATATTAAAAACAATTCAATCTTTACTCACGTAAGACTTAATATATTTCCTGACGGTGGAGTTGCGAGACTAAGAGTGTTTGGAAAAATTGAAACCAAAAAGTTAAGTAAAAAAGAAAATAATTTAACTTCTATTTTGAATGGTGCGGCTCCTATCGCATGTAATAACGAACATTTTGGAAGAGCTGAAAATGTCTTAGCCCCGGGGAAAGGGAAAAATATGGGAGATGGTTGGGAAACCAGAAGAAGCAGAGGAAAAAATTTTGATTGGATTATTATAAGATGTGCTGCTACTGCTTTAATAAAAAAAATACAAATAGACACACATCACTTTAAAGGAAATTACCCTGACAAATGCTCAATACAAGCCGCCTATATAAAAAAGAATATTTCACCAAAAAAAATTGTTTCGAAGTCAAAAAATTGGAGATTGTTATTGAATAAAGTAAAATTAAAAGGCCACAAAAAACATAATTTTAAGAATAAATTAATGAAAAAGGAAAAGATAAACTATCTAAGAGTAAATATTTTTCCTGACGGTGGAATTTCAAGAATAAGAGTTTTTGGAAAACAGTAATAATGGAAATTTTAATTAAACCTGAGCCAATTAGCAGAGAAAATTTCTCTTTGTTCGGGGACGTTTTGACTACAAAAGGGTTTAACGCAATTAGTATAAATGATGGATATGCTGAACGATTTGATGATATCGCTAAACTAAATACTTCAGCAAGTAATGGTCAAACTAAAATTAGTATTTTTTCTGCTATTAAAAGAACTTTTCCAATGAAAATTAACATGTTGGAACAACACCCTTTAGGAAGTCAGGCTTTTATTCCCATGAAAGAAACTACTTTTTTAACTTTTGTTGCACCAGCCGCTGATAAACCTGATTTAAAAAAAATAAAAGCTTTTATTGTTCCTTCAGGTATTGGAATTAATTACAATCCAGGAACTTGGCATTTTCCTCTTATATCTACAGAGAATATGAATTTTCTTGTTATTGATAGAAAAGGTTCTGGTGAAAATCTTAAAGTAATTAAATTCGAAAAGGAAAATATTATTTTAGACTATTAAAACCCGCCGCTGTAAAGCGGCGAGTTTTGTATAATTTTATCTTTTTGATGTTGTTAAATGAATAGCAGCGCCTAAGAATGCTCCAATGATCCAAGCATAACCGCCTAAACTTTGTAGCATAGGATGCCAAACTGTTAACACTGAGAATATTCCTGCGATAACCCAAGCTGCGAAAGCTTTTTTATTCCATCCTCCGCCATAATAATAAGCTCCTGATTTCTTATCAGAGAAAAGTTCATTAACATTAAGTCTACCTTTCTTGATAATATAGTAATCAGCTATCATGATACCGTAAACAGGTGCTAATATAGCTCCTAAAGTGTTTACGAATGGAAACATTCCGATTTGACTTATAACTGAAACCCAGAAAGCACCAATTATAAAACCAACTATTGCTGTTATCAATCCGCCTTTTTTAAAATCTATCTTACTAGGAACAAGATTAGATAAGTCATAAGCTGGTGGAATAAAGTTTGCAACGAGGTTAATACCAATTGTAGCTGCAAAAAACGCAAAAGCTGCAATGATAGTTAAACCTAGGTTACCTACTCTTTCAACTATTTCAGTTGGATTTGTTAATGTTTCACCAAAAACCGATACTGTTCCTGCTGTTACCATTAATGCAATGAAAGAAAATAAAACAATGTTACCTGGTAAACCATATAGATTACCTTTTTTCATTTCTTTTTCATTTTTGACAAATCTCGAGAAGTCACCAAAGTTTATTACAACTGCTGCAAAATAAGCTACCATAGTACCAAAAATTGCAAAAAATGCTGCAACGGTACCCCCTTGATAGTCTCCTACTCCCGCGAAAATATTTCCAACTTCAGATATAAGTCCTCCGCCAGCTTTTGCCCAGATTATAAGCATTAATAAAATCATGATCGCATAAACTGCTGGACCTGCAAAGTTTAGAAATTTTCTTATTAAATCAATACCATTCCAAAACAGATAAATTTGAAACAATGCTACAAAAATAAATGAAACCCACTCAATATCATTCATTCCTAATAAAGTTCCGTCTCCACCTGAGCTTCCTGATAAAGCTTTAAGTAACAAAGCAACTGCTGTAGATGCAAAATAAGTTTGAGCACCATACCAAAACATTGCAACAATACCTCTTACCATTGCTGGAAAGTTTGCCCCGTATACCCCCATACTTACTCGCGCGAAAACTGGATACGGTATTCCGTGTTTTACACTAGGACTTCCTGATAAATTTACTAACCACATTATAAAGAAACCTGCTAAAATCAACGCTAAGAATACTAACCAGCCATTAATTCCGTATGTTAAAAACAAAGACGCAGCTAAAGTATACCCGAATAAACTTTGCACATCATTTGCCCACACGTTAAAGATTTCAAACCAACCCCACTTCTTATCGATTCTTTCAGTTGGTGCTAAATCTTTATTATATAGCCTTTTAGAATTAGCCATTTTTCCCCCTTTTTTGTTTACTCTTACGATTATTAATGAGGACCTTAGTTTTTTAGGTGCTTTATGCAAGAAAAACCGAAAATAACCCCAAAAGCCCCCGTTTTCAATACTAAATTATCCACTGAAACAATTATAAATTAGTTAATTTGGAATAAAAAGGAATCAATATATTCAGTTTAAAAAATATAATAAAATAGCTGAGAATATAGTAGGAATAACTAAGTTTCTTTTTGTTAATAAAAAAATTGTGACACAGACGATAAGTACTATTAGTCTTATATATATTTCAGAATCAGCCAATACACCTGCTGGAAAAATTATCATTCGTCCAAGAAGTGCAGCTAAAGTAGAGTAAGCAACGCAATTAAACCATTGAAAAATTTTTGAATTAACACTTACTTTTTTTGATGTAACTGCTCCCATAAAACGAGAGATAAACGTAGCTAAGGATGTTGCTATTATTGCAAGAATTATAATATAGTTAGCTACCATTTTTTTCTCCGATAAAAAAAGCAATAGTACCTGCAATCAGACCAGCAAATAACAGGGCCCATTCAACAGAATATAGATAAATTAAAGGACCAAGTATTGTTCCTCCAATAACAGCTATGTATATGCTAATATTTTTCATTGCGCCTATCATCATGCAAAAAAAATAAACCGGATTTACTATAGCCAAACCTATCATCATATTTTTATTTAAATGTTCTGCGGATAAATATCCTAAAACAGTCATTAGTATTGCGGTTGACCACGTTCCAACTCCAATGCCAATCCAAAAATCTATTCTATATCTCTTATTGATTTTCTTATAACTATCTTTAGCAATTAACCAAGATGAAACTGCTAAAAAATGACAAGATAAATAATATTTCCACTTTGGTTGAGACTTATGTTCTAATAAAGGAAATAAAGAAACTGTCATGGGATACAACCTAAAATTTACCAACCAAACAGCTATAAAAATATTAATAATTGAAGTTCCTACAAGTAAAGACTCGGCCATTACTAGTTGTCCAGGTAAGGCATAAGTAAAAAAACTTGATGCTGCACTTTGTTGTAAATTAAAGCCTGCATCTTTTAATAAGGCTCCTAAGGCAATAAAACATGCTGCCAATGGAATAGCTGGACTTCTTGAACCTCTAAGAGATTTTAAGCCTTTGAAAAAAACTGTGGAATTTATCATCCTCCTAAGAATAATCTTCCAACGTCAGGATTTTTTAATAAGTCGTCTCCTTTGCCAGCTATTGCTGTTTGACCCGAAACCAAAACGTATCCAATATCAGCAAACTCTAAGCCTTTTTTAGCATTTTGTTCTACAAGTATAATTGTTTTCTTTTCTGCTTTTTGAAGATCCTCTAAAATTTCAAAAACCATGCCTATGTACCTAGGTTCTAAGCCTATTGAAGGTTCATCTACCAATAAAACTGATGGCTTCATAACTAAAGCTCTAGAAATTTCCAACAATCTTCTTTCTCCACCTGATAGAACTTTGGCGGGTTGATTTCTTCTGTTTCTCAATCTTTCATATTTTTGAAAAATTCTTTCTGCTTCCTCATATGCCTCTTCTTGTTTGTCTTTTATATATCCTCCCATTAAAAGATTTTCTTCTACTGTCATATCTGGGAACACAGAATTATCTTGTAAAATATATGCAATGCCAACTGTACTTAATTTTTGTGCAGGTGTTAATTGTGTAATTTCATTTCCATCAATTTCTATTTTTCCATCAAAAATATTTGTAAAGCCATATATAGAATGAAGGATTGTAGATTTTCCAGCTCCATTAGGTCCTATTAAACACAAAGATTGTGCTTTGCTGACTGTCAAATCAAAGTTGTGAAGGATTTCCATTTTTCCGTAACCGGCATTCAAACCTCTTATAGTTAAATGAACATCATTAGGAGAGAGTTTGTTTATTTCTTCTAACCCTGGTGCTTTTCCTAAAACATCATATTGATTTGCCATTATTGTGCTCCTAAATAAGCATCAACAACTCGCTTATCATTTTTAATTTGATCTGGTGAACCTTCTGCAAGCATTTTTCCATGAGCCAAACAGAAAATTTTTTGAGCTAAGCTCATAATCACTCTCATGTTATGTTCAATAACCAATAAAGTTATTCCGTAATCTTTGTTAACTTTAATCAGCCTATCAATTATTCCATTTATTAAAGTAGGATTAATGCCGGCTGTTGGTTCATCTAATAAAAGCATTTTAGGTTCATTCATTAAAGCCATTGCTAGTTCTAATAGTTTTTGCTGACCAAATGATAAGTCACCCGCTCTTAAGTTTCTTTTTTGGTAAAGGCCAACAAAATTTAGAATATTCTCTGCTTTCTCATTTAGCTCAGTAGGTACTTTTGCAAAAATAAAACCTGAGTCACTAGCTTTATGGCTGATAAGCATGTTTTCTACGCAATTAAGTTTTGAATAAATTCTTGTTTGTTGAAATGTTCTTAACAGTCCTAATTTTGCTACTGCTGGAACGGGCATTTCTGAAACCTCAGTATTATTGAAAATGATAGATCCTTGATCTATTGGATGTGTTCCGACGATTGAATTAAATAAAGTTGTTTTACCTGAGCCATTTGGTCCTATTAAACCAACTATTGATCCTTGTTCAACTGAAACGGAAATATCTACATTGGCTTTAACTCCGCCAAATGATTTGCTAACTTTTTTAACTTCTAAAATACTCATTTTAATTCCACCTGTGCTTTACGATCTTTCTCATCAATTACTTCACCAAATCTTTCAGGGTACTTTTCTCTTAACCAACCCATCAATCCTTCTGGAAAATAGACCACGATCACAACAATTAAAACTCCTAGCGCAACATATTGCCAACCTAGTATAAAAGTCCAAAGACCTTCTTTGAAGAAATGGAATAAAGTTGCACCAATAACTGGTCCCCACAAAGTTCCTTTACCGCCAAGTATTGCCATGAGAACC
>NHHC02000030.1 GCA_002169935.2 Candidatus Pelagibacter sp. TMED153
ATCGCACTTACGACACATACCTTTTCAGGGTACTGCTCTACTACTGAGCTACAAGGCCTAAAATCTAAAAGTTATTCTACCTTTAGTTAAATCATATGGTGTCATTTCAACCATTACATTATCACCGGCTAGCACTCTTATTCTATTCTTTCTTAATTTTCCAGCTGTGTGAGCTAAAATTTCATGATTGTTCTCAAGTTTTACTCTAAACATAGCGTTAGGTAATAATTCTGTTACCTTCCCTTTAAATTCTAAAGTTTCTTGTTTTGCCAATTAAAAATCCTTTTTTAAATATTTTGCTAGATTTATAACTAAAGAGGCTGATCTTTCAATGTCTATTTTTATAATTTTTCTGTCTACATCTAAATATAGTGGCATTATAAAACTTTGTGTTTTGGCTTATTTTTTGTATCCCACGGTTCTCCTTGATCGTCTAGAGCAACTTCAATCACTTCCGCAATTACTCTAATAACCGAGTCACCAGAAAATATTAATTTCATCTCATAGTTTTTGTCAGGCATCAAATTACTCTCAATTGCAAGAAAGTCTAAAAACTTATCTTTACTTTTCTGACTAATATTTTTCACATTAACCTCTATAACATTATCAAATTTTAGAATTGTTCTAATTCTTTTATTTTTTCTAAAAACTCCTTTTTCAACATCCTCCCACATAAATCTGTTAAGTTGCATTAAAAAAATTTTATTCTTTTTTAAACTCGCTATATCAGTTGTACTTACTATTGAGTCTTGAAGATGAGCTGAAATAACTTTTAAATCTTCATCCGTTCTAGCTATAAGTTTTAAATTTTTAGCTTCCACTTTAAATTCTTTTAATATGTGCTTTACAATTTTTCAATTTTTTTTCTAAAAGCTCATAACCTCTGTCAAGATGATATATTCTATTTATAATTGTTCTATTATCAGCAACTAAACCTGCTAAAACTAGACTTACTGATGCTCTTAAATCTGTTGCCATTACTTCTGCCCCGGTTAACTTTGTAGGACCATTAATAATTGCTGTCTTATTTTTTATCTCTATGTTGGCTCCCATTCGCTTTAATTCTGGTACATGCATAAATCTATTTTCAAAAATACTCTCTTTAATTCTTGAAATCCCTTTAGCTTTAGTCATTAAAACCATTAGTTGTGCCTGTAAATCAGTTGGAAATCCTGGGTATGGTTTCGTTGCAATATTTATTTTTTTGATGTTTTTACTTTTAAAAACTTCAATAGTAGTTTTTTGAGTTTTTAAATTTACTCCCATCTTTTTCAAAACTTTTAACTCGCTCTGAATTATTTTTGGGTCTATTCTATTAAATATAATTTTTTTACCTACTAAAGCTGCTGCTATCATGTAAGTACCTAGTTCAATTCTATCAAAAATGACTTCGTGAGCTACATTTTTCTTAACTTGTTTACATCCGGTAATAAAAATTTTTCGTCCGACAATTTTAATTCTACCGCCTAGTGTATTTAAAAATTTGATAAGGTCTTTAATCTCAGGTTCTATTGCACAATTATTAAGAATTGTTTTTCCATTAGCATTAAATGCTGCTAAAAGAGCGTTTTCAGTAGCTCCAACTGAGATGCTAGGAAAAAATATATTTGTTCCCTTTAATCCATTTTTTGCTTCAGCAATTATGTATCCATTTTTTATTTTAATTTTTGCTCCCAACTTTTTTAAAGCGAAAAGGTGTAAATTAACTGGCCTGGTTCCAATTGCACATCCTCCAGGAAGTGAAATTTTTGCCTTCTTATATTTTGACAAAAGCGGTCCTAATACTAATACTCCAGCTCGCATAGTTTTTACTAATTTATAAGGAGCCAATGTCTTAATATTCTTGTTTATATTGTTTATTTCAATTTTATTTTTATTTTTTAGAATATTCGTTTTTAATCCTATAAATTTTAAAAGCTCTACCATTGTAAATATATCTCTAACTAAAGGTATATTAGTCAATTTTACCTGATCAGATAAAATGGTTGCTGCCAAAATTGGTAAAGTAGCATTTTTAGATCCTGAAATTGAAATTTTTCCAGTTAATTCTTTTTTTCCGTTGATCAATAATTTTTGCATTAAAGATTTTAAATCTTAGGGAGAGTAACGCCTTTTTGTTTCATATACTTACCTTTTCTTTTTGCATAAGTGATGCTAGGGCTTTCATTGCCCTTGATAAATACAAATTGTGCGACTCCTTCATTCGCATAAATTTTTGCTGGTAAAGGAGTGGTGTTCGAGAATTCTAATGTAACATTTCCCTCCCACCCTGGCTCCAGCGGTGTTACGTTTACAATAATTCCACATCTGGCGTATGTGGATTTACCTAAACATATAACGAGCACATTTTCCGGGATCTTAAAATATTCTACTGTTCTTGCTAATGCGAAAGAATTAGGTGGTATTATGCACTCTTTCCCAATTTTAGTCACAAAACTCTCTTTTTTAAAAACTTTTGGATCTACAATGCCAGAATTTACATTAGTGAATATCTTAAATTCATTAGAGACTCTTGCATCATAACCATAAGATGAAAGACCAAAAGAAATTTTTCCTTTTCTAATTTGTTTATTAACAAAGGGTTTGATCATTCCTTTTTGAGCTGCTTTTTTAATCCATTTATCTGATAGTACCGTCATATTTCTTTTTAATTTTAATTTTAAATTTCTTTCTTTTTTTTAAATTTTTTTTTAATGAATTTTCACGAACTTTAAATAAAAAATCTTTTTTACCAAAAGATCTCATATTAAAATTAATTTTTATCTGGGTTTGTTAGATCTTCTAACGTAATAGGTGTTTCTATATCGTGCATTTGCTTTTCTTGTGACGATTTAGAGTTGTTGCTAGATTTCTTTGCTCTTCTTTGTTCAATTCGTGCTTTACGCTTAGCTTCTTTCTTCATCGCTTTATCGCCTCGTGTAGATTTATAATCGTAGTGAATTCCCATATTAAGCGCTCCTTCATTAGATCTTATTTTTACTTCTTGAATAAGCTTTATGCAAGTATCTTGATCTCATTAACTTAATAATTATAAACAATAAGGACAAAATTACGGCAACTATTACATCTTGAAAAGGCGTAGCTTCTGGAAAACCAAAATTCCATAATATTACTAAGATCAACCAGATCAACCAATTTAATTTTTCAACCATTAGTATTATTCTCTTTCTGGTTATCAATTTTATCATCGAAAAATTTTTTCTTAATTGCGACAGAAATTAAAATTAAAATTAAAAATAATATTAAAGGTAAATAGATTTCTTTGCTTGAAATAAATTCTAATAGATTAAAATCATTTGATTTTTGTATATAATCATTAAGACCTGATCCAATTGTGTTCCAAATAAAAAATTGAGGAATAAAACCTAATAAACTGGAAAAGAAATAATTTATCTTACTCATATTAAATATTACAGGCAAAATATTTTGAATTGGAAATGGAAATCCTAATCCTCCTGCGAGTCTAAAAATAAGAAAATAGTAAAACTCATTTTTTCTAAATAGATTGATGTATTTTTTTATTCTCTCTTTAAATAAATTATTAACTAATTCTGCAAAAAAGAAAGTGGCTATTATGTATAATCCTAAAGTACCTATAGAAATAGAAATGACCGACACAAAGGTTCCAAGCCATTTTCCAAATAAAATACCGGAAACAAGTAATATCGGAGAACCAAATCCAAACATCATAACCCAGGCTATAGAAAATATGAAAAATAGTAATAAATTTCTGTAAAGATTGTTTCCAATATAATTTTCTAAATCTACTTGAAGTTCTTTATAATATGAAAAATCATTTAGCCTGCTAATTTCAAAAGCTGAAAAAAAAAAATAAAGAAATGTTAATAAGATCAATAAATAAGAAATACCTAAAAAAATTTTCAATTTTATTCTCATAATTTATCTGTACAATAGACAACAATTAAAATATATAACTTTAAATATTTATGAAAAGAACTTACCAACCAAGCAATCTAGTGAGAAAAAGAAGGCACGGATTTAGGTCTAGAATGGCTACAAAAGCTGGAAGACAACTTATAGCTAGACGGAGAGCTAAAGGTAGAAAAACAATATCAACCTAGTTTTGTAGATGGTTAAGCTTGAAAGTTTAAAAAGAAGCAGCCAATTTAAAAAAGCATTAAAAGAAAAAAAAGTTTATTCAGAATATTTTTCAATATTTGCTGCAAAAAATTTTTATAAACCAAAATATAAAAATAATTTACTCATTAGCTTTGTGATGAAAAAAAAAATCGGTAATGCCGTTAAAAGAAACAAAATCAGAAGAAAATTAAAAGCAATTGTTCATATATTGCTTAAAAAAAGAGGTGCAATTAGTAGAGATTATACTTATATAGTTTTTGGAAAATCAAATGCTTACACAGAAAAACAAAATACTCTTATGCCTGCAATGATTAAATGTTTTAAGAGCATTAAATAGAATGTCTAAAATAATTATATTCATACATATTTCTATAATAAAATTTTATCAATATTTAATTTCTCCTCTTTTAGGAAGTAAATGTAGATATCTTCCAACTTGTTCGGAATATTATGTTCAATCACTGAAAATACATGGTTTAATTAGAGGTTCTTATTTAGGTTTAAAAAGAATATTCAGTTGTCATCCTTTCAAAATTTTAGGAGGAAGTTCTGGATTAGATTTTGTTCCTGAGAAAAAAAAATTAACCAAGGAAAAAACTCATGGATAATAAAAATGTATTTATAGCGATCGCTTTATCTATGTCTGTTTTGCTTTTTTGGGCAGCTTTTTTTGAAACCCCTAAACCTGTAAATAATAATGCTACCCAAAAAGAAAAAAGAGATAATGAAAATGTTATAACACCAAATATCAATGAGCCTTTAAAAATTAATAAATTCTCAAGAGAAGACTCTATAAAAAGTTCTGAAAGAGTTAGAATTGAGAATGATAGCATTATTGGATCTTTGTCTTTAGAGGGTGCGCTGATAGATGATATTTCTTTCAAAAAACATAAACAAAATTTAGAAAATAATCTTAATGTAGAATTTTTAAATCCGGCTCAGACCGAAAATGGTTTTTATGTTGAAACTGGATGGACGAGTATAGGAAATAAGATAAAAGTTCCTTCAAAAAAATCAATATGGAAAGTTAATGGAAACAAAATTTTAGGTAATAATAAACCAGTTATTTTACTCTGGAATAACGGTGAGGGAATAATATTTAGAAAAAAAATTGAGTTAGATAACAAATATCTTTTCAAAATAACTCAAGAAGTTCAAAATAATACTAGCCAAGCAATCGACCTATATCCTTACGCGCAAATAACAAGAAATAAAATACCAGATGACATTCAAAATTTTTATATTTCTCATGAGGGATTTATAGGGGTTTTTGATGAAGAATTAAAAGAAGACGATTATGATGATATTGAGGAAAATAAAATAGTTAGAGAAGCTAATGAAGGTTGGCTTGGTATCACTGATAAATATTGGATGGCAGCTGTAGTACCAAAAAAAGGGGAAAATTTTAAATCAACTTTTTTATACAAAGATGCTTTTAAGGCTAATTATATTCTAAACAACTCAACTAAAATTAGTCCATCTTCAAGTAATTCTAATGAAGTAAAATTATTTGTTGCAGCAAAAGAAGTTGATACAATCGACTCATATGCTGCCAACCAAAATATAGATAAATTTGATTTAGTGATTGATTGGGGGTGGTTTTATTTCTTTACAAAACCTCTTTTCTTCATAATTGACTATTTATTTAAATATTCTGGTAATTTTGGAATAGCTATAGTTATCATTACAATAGGAATAAGATTGATTTTTTTTCCACTCGCAAACTATTCTTTTAGATCTATGGCTAAAATGAAAGCCGTGCAACCAGAAATGACTAGATTAAAAGAATTACACAAAGAAGATAAAGTAAAACTACAGCAAGCAATGATGGCTTTGTATAGAAAAGAGAAGATAAACCCTGCGTCTGGTTGCTTGCCAGTTTTAATACAAATTCCATTCTTTTTTGCTATTTATAAAATGTTATTTATCTCTTTGGAGATGAGGCATCAGCCTTTTTTTGGCTGGATAAAAGATTTATCAGATAAAGATCCGACTTCTTTATTTAATTTATTTGGTTTAATTCCTTGGGATCCTCCAAGTTTTTTAATAATCGGAATCTGGCCCATATTAATGGGCGCCTCAATGTGGGTTCAACAAAAACTTAATCCTGCACCAGCGGATCCAATTCAAGCAAAAATTTTTGCTTTTTTTCCTCTATTCTTAACAATTATTTTAGCATCTTTTCCATCAGGTTTAGTGGTGTACTGGACTATAAACAATATTTTAACAATTGCTCAACAATGGGTAATTATGAAACAGACTAAAGTTAAGACAAATTAAATGTCAAAAGAAATTTCTTTAGACGAGATAAAAAAATTTTGGCCTGAAAAAGCACCTGATATTAATATTGTTCAAAAATACATCACAAAATATAAAAAAGAAAAAATTGTCATTAAGTATGGAGGAAATGTACTAATAGATAGAAAAGTATTTAATAATTTTATCTATGATATAGATTTACTCAATAAATTAGGTCTTTCCATAATTGTAGTTCATGGAGGTGGTCCAAGAATTAAAAGAGAATTAGATAAAAAAAAGATTATTTCAAAATTTATTAATGGGTTAAGAGTAACTGATAAAAACATAATAGATACTGTCGAAGAAGTATTGATAGATTTCAATAAAGATATAGTAAGCTCTTTAAAAAAATTAGGATCAGATGCTAACTCTTTTCATACAAAAAATGACAATATAATTGAAGTTAAGCCTGAAAGAAAAGAGCTGGGCTTCGTGGGTATACCAAAAAAGATTAATTTAAATTTAATTGAAGAAACGTTAAGTAAAAATAAAATTCCAATTATTGCTCCTTTGGGCCTAGGTGAAAATAATCAAACTTTTAATATTAACGGTGATACAGCTGCAAGTGCTATCGCCAAAAAACTTAAAGCTAGAAGACTTATATTAATGACAAACGTAGAAGGTGTTTATGATGATAAAAAAAAACTTATTTCAGAAATTAAACCTCTAGATCTAGATAATTTAATAGAGTGGAAGATAGTCGAAGGAGGAATGATTCCTAAAATACAGAATTGTGTGGATGCAGTTGAAAATGGAGTAAGGGGTGTGGTAATTCTAGACGGAAGAAAACCCCACTCAATACTTCATGAAATATTTTCAGATACAGGTTCTGGGACGCTTATAAGAAAATGAAAGATCTAACAAAAATTAAATACTGGTTATTTGACCTAGATAATACTCTTTACGACGGAGCTACCAAAGTTTTTGATCAAGTCGATAAAAAAATGACAAAATTTATTTCTGAAAAGCTCAATATAGGTTTAGAAGAGGCTAGAAAAATTCAAAAGAATTATTTTCAAGAATACAACACAACATTAAATGGTATGATAAAGCATCATAAGATTGATGCAGATGAATTTTTAGAGTTTGTTCACGATGTAGACCTAAATTTTTTAAATAAAGATAAATTGTTAGAAGATGAAATTAGAAAATTAAATGGTAAAAAAATCATATTTACCAACGGGTCAAGAGCTCATGCAGAAAATGTAACAAGAAGAATTGGTATAGATAAGCTTTTTGATGGAATATTTGATATTAGAGACTCTGAATTCATTCCTAAACCATCTAAGGAGCCTTATAAAAAGTTAGTAGAAAATTACAAAATTGAGCCACAATATTGTATATTCTTTGAGGATATAGCAAGAAATTTAAAACCTGCTCATGAACTAGGAATGAAAACAGTTTGGATCAAAAATGATGAACCTTGGGCAGCAAAATTTTCAGATGCTGAATTTATTAATTATAAAACTGATAAGCTAGCAAACTTTTTGAAGGAGATAAATGAAACCCGATGAACTAGAAAAAGTTATAAATGAGGCTTTTGAAAATAAGGAAAAAGTTTCTGAAAATTCAGATAAAAAGATTTTAGACGCCATTAAAGAAACAATAGAACTTACAGACAAAGGTAATTTAAGAGTAGCTGAGAAAAAAAAAGGCAAATGGTCTGTTAACCAATGGGTTAAGAAAGCAATTTTATTAAGTTTTAGAGTAAATAAAATGACAATGTCAAAAGGACCCTACACTACTTGGTACGATAAAGTTCCTGGCAAATCAGTTACTTGGAATGAAAATGATTGGAAAAAAGCTGGGTATAGACATGTTCCTAATGGTGTTGTGAGAAAAGGATCTTTTATCGCAAAAGGAGTTGTATTAATGCCTTGCTTTGTAAATCTTGGAGCATACGTTGATGAAGGTACTATGATAGATACTTGGGCATCTGTTGGATCTTGTGCTCAAGTTGGAAAAAATTGCCATGTTTCCGGAGGTGCAGGAATTGGAGGAGTGCTTGAACCGCTGCAGGCAGGACCAGTAATAATCGAGGATAATTGTTTTATAGGCGCCCGTTCAGAAATAGCAGAAGGAGTTATTGTTGAAGAGGGTGCAGTTATTTCTATGGGTGTTTATATTGGAGCATCAACTAAAATAGTAAGTAGAGAGACAGGTGAAATAACTTATGGAAAAGTTCCAGCTTATTCAGTTGTGGTTCCAGGTTCAATGCCAAATAAAAAAAACCCTAATGGCCCCTCACTATATTGTGCGGTAATTGTTAAAAAAGTTGATGAGAAAACTAGAAGCAAAACATCAATTAACGACCTATTAAGAGACTGATGGCAAATATCAACGAACTAAAATTAGCTAAAGAACTTATTCGTTTTCCTAGCATAACACCTGAAGACGCAGGGGCGATTAATTTTTTACGTAAAAAGTTAAGATCTTTGGGATTTAAATGTAAAATTTTAGAATTTAAAGATAAAAAAAGTAAACCAATCAAAAACTTATACGCTAGATTAGGAACAATACAACCAAATCTATGTTATGCCGGTCATACAGACGTTGTTCCTCCTGGCAATACTAAAGACTGGACTGTTAACCCCTTCAAGCCAACAGTTAAAAATAATTACTTAATTGGTAGAGGTGCAAATGATATGAAAAGCTCGATAGCATGTTTTGTATCTGCAGTTAGTAAATTTATAAAAGATAAACCAAAATTCAAAGGATCTATAAGTTTTTTAATAACAGGAGACGAAGAAGGCTTAGCAATAAATGGAACACAAAAAGTGGTTCAATATCTAAAAAAAAGAAAAGAAAAAATCAATTTTTGTATTGTAGGTGAACCAACAAACCCTAATAAATTAGGAGAAATGATTAAGATAGGAAGAAGAGGAAGCCTTACAGGTAAAATCGAAATATCAGGAATCCAAGGGCATGTTGCTTACCCTCATCTTCTTAATAATCCAATAAACACTTTAGTAAATGTATGTAAAAAATTAAAAGAGAAAAAACTAGACAGAGGTAATAAAAACTTTCAACCTTCAAACTTAGAATTTACGAGTATTAATGTTGATAATAAAGCTCACAACGTAATTCCAGCTAAAGCAAAAGCCCAATTTAACATCAGGTATAACGATTATCATACGGCTAGTTCTTTAAAAAAGAGGATTAATGCAATAGTCAAAAATTTATGCAAAAAAAGTAAGTGCAAATATAATATTAGATATATAGCTAATGGGGACTCCTTTTTAACTAAGCCAGAAAAGACGATCTATATAGCAAAAAAGATTATTAAAAAAATTACTAAAATTAATCCTAGATTTTCAACAACTGGGGGCACTTCTGACGCAAGATTTATAAGAAAAATCTCGCCTTGTCTTGAGTTTGGTCTTGTAAACAAAACAATGCATAAGGTTGATGAATGTGTTTCTATTTCTGATCTGAAAAAACTAACAAATATTTATAAAAATATTTTGGTAGAGTATTTTAGGTGAAATTATATAGAATAAAAAAATCTAATATTGATAATAAAGGTTTATACGCCAGTAAAGATATTAAAGATCGAACAAAAATAATCGAATATAAAGGTAAGATTGTAACTAAGAAGCAAGTCGAGGAAAATCCTAAATTTGATAACGAAAAAGCAATATATCTTTTTAATATAAATAAAAAATATGATCTTGATGGAGATTTTAGATTTAACACAGCTAGATTAATCAATCATTCTTGTAACCCAAATTGTGAGGTTTCTGGTACTGGTTTAAAAGTTTGGGTTTATGCTATTAGAGATATTAAAAAAGGTGAAGAATTAACTTATGATTATGGATTTGGATTTGATGAAGGCTATAAAGATTTTCCTTGCAAGTGTGGAGCAAAAAAATGTGTTGGGTACATTATAAGAGAAGGTTCTCGTTGGAGGATAAAAAAGAAAAAAATAAAGAGTTCTCGATTTAGTTAAAAATCAATATTTTATTTTTGCTAAATATAACCCATGCGCTGGAGCTGGTGGTGCACACATTTTTCTCTTTTTTGATAAAAAAACTTTTTTAAAATATTCTATGTCCCACTTGCCTTCACCTAAATATTTTAAAGAGCCTACCATAGATCTAACTTGGTGCTGTAAAAAAGATTTAGATTGAAAAGTAAAAACAATTTTATCTTTATCTTTTTTTATCATGGCCTTTCTCATTGTTTTTATTGGAGACTTAGCTTGGCAAGATGAAGCTCTGAATGTTGAAAAATTGTGAGTGCCTTTTAAGATTTCAGCTCCTTTTCTCATAATCTTAATATCAAGTTTCTTTTTAACGTGCCAAGCTTTATTTTTTTCTAACACAAGAGAAGAGCGCCTATTAACAATCAAATATATATAAACTCTATCACAAGCACTATGTCTAGCATGAAATCTGTTTGATCTTTTTTTAATATCAAGAATAGAGACGGGGTATTTACGTAAAAAAAAATTAATAGAGCTTATAAAAATATTTTTATCACTTATCTTATATTTTGTTTTAAAATGAGCTGATTGTTCACTGGCATGAACACCTGCATCTGTTCTGCCTGAACCATAAACTTTTATTTTTTCTTTTAAAAATTTAGATAAAACCTTTTCTAAAATCTCTTGAATAGAAAGACCATTTTTTTGAATTTGCCATCCAACAAAATTTGTTCCTAAATACTCAACAATAATCTGATAAGTGAACATTAAACTATGTTTTCACCTTCTTTGATCTCATTGCCAAGTAAAAATTGATCAGTTAGTTGTTTGCTTTTACCCTCTTTTTGAATTTCTAAAATCTTTATTGATTGTTCGTTGCAAGCAATTGTAAGCTTGTCGTTTAGTATTTTACCTGGGTTACTATTTTCATTTACTATTTCTGCTTTCCACACTTTGTATCTTTCATTATTATACTCAAACCAAGCTCCTGGATTGGGGTTTAAACCATTTATTTTTGCTAAAACCTTTTTCGCACTTTCTTTCCAATTAATTTTTCCTTCTATTTTTGAAATTTTTTTTGCATAAGTTGCTATACTATGATTTTGTTCTACAAATTGTGAATCTCCTTTTTCTATTTTACTGATAGCACTTATAATAGATTTAGCGGCTAACTGAGATAGAATCTTAGATAAAGTTAAAGTATCTATATTTTCGTTGATCTTTATTTTCTCTTGTTGCATTACTGGTCCAGCATCCAGCTCTTCGACTATTTTCATAATACTAATTCCAGTTTCATCGTCCAGGTTCATAATTGATCTTTGAATAGGAGCAGCCCCTCTCCATTTTGGAAGAAGTGAAGCATGAACATTGATAAAACCATTTTTTGCCAGTCTTAAAAATCTTTTTGGTATAATTTGTCCGTAGGCTATTACAACTACAAGATCTGGCTTTATCTTCTTAAAGAAATTGTATTCCTCATCATTGTCTATACTAATTGGCGTTCTAAGATTTAAAGAATTTTCTTTTGTAATAATTTCAACACTAGATGAAATTATTTTTTGACCTCGGTGCGCTTTACTTGGAGGTTGGGAATATACAGCTAAAACTTTATGATTAGAATTTATTAAAGACTTTAGTGTTGGGACCGAAAAATCAGGCGTTCCCATAAAAACAATTTTTTGCGACATTCGTTTTAGACTATTACTCTCTCAATTTCTTTTTTCTTTTTAACAAGTTTTCTAATAATCATATCTTTTTTAAGTTTAGATAAATAATCAATAAATAATATTCCGTTCAAGTGGTCAACTTCATGTTGAATACAAGTGGATAAAAGCCCATCTGCTTTTAATTCTTTTTCTTTTCCATAATAATCAATATATTTAAGTGTGCATTCTGCTGGTCTCTCTACTTCAGCAAATTGTCCAGGTATAGATAAACAACCTTCCTCATATATAGAAGTTTGTTCAGACAGATTTACAATTTCAGGGTTTATAAGAAATATTGGATTCTTTTTTTCTTCATCTTTAGAAATATCAATCACAACCAATCTTTTTAAAATTCCGATTTGTACGGCTGCCAAACCTATTCCTGGAGCTTGATACATAGTCTCAAGCATATCGTCCATAAGTTTTTTTGTGCTAGCATCCATTTTTTCTAAAGGTTCGCATTTTTTCCTAAGAATAGGATCGGGTTCTATGATAATTTTTCTTAACATGAATATCTTATATTGTAATTAACTTCTTTGGGGAAGAGCTGAAATTAAAATTTCATTTCTTAGTTTTTTTAAATTAGTTTGATTTAAAAGATTGGTTATAAAATAGATTGTTTCTGAGTCTAGTTCATAGGGTTCATCTTCTCCAATAATTTCTACTATTTTTAAAGTTAAAAAAGCTGGCTCATTATTCTTACTTAAATTCAATAAATTTGAAGGAACCTCATATTTTTTTTTGTAATTCTTGATAATTAAAATCTTTAGGAATTTTAAAACCATCTTTTGCCAATGAATCTATTAATGCTAAATCTCTTGCAGAATAAAAATATTTTTTATTTTTTTTTATTTTTTTATAAATCTTATCTAAATCTTTTTGAGTTTTCTTTTTATTTTCATTTTCTGTGAAGTATTTAACTAATCTTGACCTATGTAATATTTTATCATCATACTTGATTTTACCTAATTTAAACTCCTCTTTAGATTTAATGTTCTTTTTTACAACATCTTCGTATGACTCAGGAATATCTTTTAAATCAATTTCTTGAAGTCTGTTGCTTAAAAATTCAACATAAATATTTGATAAATCATCTTTTTTAAACAAATCTTTTAATAGAAATAAAAGCTTAACTTTTGACTCACTATTATCAGAAAGCAAAAATTTTTGATAAATTAAGGCTCTAGAGTCACTACCATTTAAAGTATTGTAAATATTTTCGGCATCTATTAGATTATTAAGATCAAAAGGTATTCTTTTGTAAATTTCAAAAATTTTTGTCTTCTGAAATTGGCCTTGATTTGCAGCAATTTCCAAGCTTTTCAATTTTTCTTTATCGGTAATATCTTCAAGCATTATCAGATTTGCAGAATTTAGATATTCCCAAATTATCTTTTTAGTTTTTTTTGTAGGCTCGTATTTAAAATTTTCAATTGTTACGCTTGAAAGATAAAAATTAAGTAAGTTGTTTTCTTTTATCTTATTGCTTGTTTTATCTTTTATGCCTAAAAGAAAATTTATTTTGTCATCAAAAAATTTATCAGACTGATTTTGTTCTCTCAATATGTCATATAAAAGTTGAGCTTCATTTTTTTTATCATTTAATACTA
>NHHC02000021.1 GCA_002169935.2 Candidatus Pelagibacter sp. TMED153
AAAGAGATTTATTGTTACAACTGAAAAACCATATAAATTTCAAGAATTAGCTCAAATATTAAAGTCTAATGGTTATAATAAAGTTAGCACCATGCAAGCTCCAAACTTTTTATTGACTTTTTTAAGTAACTTTGATAGAGAAGCTAGAAGTATGCTGGGAGTTATTGGCAAAACTTATAATGCTGATGTTAGCTCTACAATGTCTACATTCAATTGGAAACCTATTGATATAAACAAAACAGTTCTTGACACAGCTGAGAGCATTAAGGCTGCCATAAAAAGATAGACTTTACTTAATTAGAAAGCCTCTGTAAAAGAGGCTTTCTAATTTATTGTCGAGATGGTAGGATTTGAACCTGCGAGCCACTGCCCTCAAAATAGGATACTTCCAATTAAATACTGTATTTCAACATATAATCATTATCCTACTTTATGTACCACAGAAAGTTTTATATGAATCATCATACCCTTCTGGGATAGTTTGGAATTCATACTTAGATAGATAACTATAAGGGTTTGAAACTAACTTTATTAAATTATCGTATTCATCATAATTTCCATTTTCTGAATTATCTAGTGCTAATTCTACTAAGTGATTTCGAGGAACAACTAATGGATTTTGTGTTTGCATTAGCTTAAAGCTATCGCTAATGTTATTTGAAGAATGAATCCTACTTTTCCATTGCTTTTCCCATTGCTTAAATTTATTTGATGTAAATAAAGAATCATTAGATAAAGTATTTAATGTCAGTGCCGCAAATGTATTGGTATAATCAGCTCTTTGATTATTCATCAATTTTAATAGAGAGTCTACTAAATTTCTATCTTTTTCAATGGGCTTTCTAATGCCTAATTTCTTGCACATCATTTTGTACCAACTATTAGAAAATAATGTTGAAAATTTATTTAATTTTTTAGTGACCATTTGTATTGATTTTTCTTGATTATTAGAAATTATTGGAATCAATGCATTAGCCAATATAGCTAAATTCCAATATGCAATCTTTGGCTGGTTTCCAAAAGAATATCGTCCATTTTTATCAATAGAACTAAAAACTGTATTAGGATTATAGGCATTCATAAATGCGCATGGACCATAATCTATTGTTTCACCAGAAATGGTCATATTATCAGTGTTCATTACACCATGAATAAAGCCAACTCGCATCCAATCTGTAATTAAATGAATTTGTTTAATCATTATTAATTCAAATAGTTCAAGTGTCGGATTCTCAGCATTTTTAATTTGAGGGTAATGCCTATCAATAACATATTTTGTAAATATTTCTAAGTCGTCTTTTGAACAAAATCTGCTTACAAATTCAAAAGTCCCAACTCTAATATGACTAGAAGAAATCCGTGTTAAAATTCCCCCATTATGAGTTTCAGCCCTATAAACTTTTTCACCTGTTTGAATAACAGCTAGACTTCTTGTAGTTGGTATTCCAAGATAGTACATAGCTTCACTTATCACATATTCACGCAGAACCGAGCTTAATGTAGCCCTCCCATCTCCTTGTCTTGAATAAAGCGTTCTTCCAGAGCCTTTTAATTGAATATCATATATTATATTTTGAGGGCTAACTTTCTCACCTAGCAGCACAGCTCTTCCATCCCCAAGCATAGTAAAATTTCCAAACTGATGTCCAGCATAAGCTTGCGAAATTGATATTGATCCTTCAGGTATCTTATTTCCTGAAAAATAATCTGAAATTTCTGTTTTAGACAAAAATTCAAGACCTAATTCTGATGCTAAATTTGAATTAAAATATATTACTTGAGGCTTAATAACTTTTTCAGGCAATTGCATTGAATAAAATTCAGAGGGTAGTTTTGTGTAAGAATTTTGAATATCCCAATTTTGATTATTTTTCATATACAAATCTACAAAACAAAAAAGCCTCTATAAAAGAGGCTTTCTAATTTGTTGTCGAGGTAACAGGATTCGAACCTGCAACCCGCTACTGCCAAAGCAGAGCGGGTTATTTTTTTAATTTTATTATATATTATATACAGAAATAGAATTCTTATATGGATAATAGAATAAATATTATAAAAAATGATGTACCCTTAATTGATTTAAGAGCTCCTATTGAATTTGCTAGAGGATCTTTTCCCGCAAGTGTAAATATACCTATTTTAAATAACCATCAAAGAGCTCAAGTAGGTATTAAATATAAAAATCAAGGAGCTGATGCAGCAGAAAAATTAGGTTTCAATCTCTTAAAGAATGAAAGGAATCAAAAAGTTCTTTTATGGAAAAAATTTATTGATAAAAATCCAACTGCATATCTTTACTGCATGAGAGGTGGAAAGCGGTCTCAAGTTGCAAAATCTTGGCTAAGCGATGAAGGAATAAGTGCCCCTATTATTGATGGAGGATATAAAGCCTTAAGAAATACAGCTATCGAAATACTTGATTCAGTAAAAAATGATGAGAAAAATTGGGTGATTTTGGCTGGACGTACGGGAACAGGAAAAACTGCTATTATTAGAAATTTAAATTCAGCAATTGACTTAGAAAATCTTGCTATGCATAGAGGTTCTGCGTTTGGAGGTTTATTCCAAGAACAACCAACAGCTATAAATTTTGAAAATAATTTAGCATCAGAATATATAAAGCACACTGGTAATATATTATTTCTAGAGGATGAATCGCGAAGGATAGGAAAGCTTGTTATTCCTAATGCATGGCATAGAAAAATGAATGAATCTAAAATAATTATAATTGAATTAACTCTTGAAGAGCGTATTATAAATATAGCTAAAGAATATGTATACGATCCCATGAAAAAGGGACTATCAAAAAAACAATTAAATAAATTATTACAATCATCATTACTTAAAATACGTAAACGTCTAGGTTTAATGCTCTATAATGAGATAAGTATAAAAATCCAAAATATTCTAATTGATTCATGTAAATCTTCTCATGAAGATTGGATAAAAAAATTATTGGTTAACTATTATGACCCAATGTATGATTATCAATTAGATATGAAAAGAGACAGATGTCTTTTAAAGACTAATAAATCTGAAGTGATTAATTTTTTAATTCAGACTGAATCTAATCAATCTTTGTAATAATTTTAATTAAGAAAGCTTATTTAAAAAAGTTTTTTAATTTAATATTGAGGCAACAGGATTAAAAACTGTTGATATCTAATAACAAAGCAGGATAAAACTAACTAATCATAGCTTTATTTAACACTTTACTTTTAATAATTCATTCCATCTTGTTGTATAGCAAGGAGATAAATTCTCTTTTCCTATTTTCCAACTCTTAGATATCCCCTGAGAAAGAATTCTCACTGTATCTCGTCCCATTGTCTTATTAATAAAATCAATTTTCTTAAATAAATCTTTTCTTTGCGGGTGATTTTTTAAATTATTAAATAAATTTAATTGAATTTGATTCTCTGGTAGTATATTGCTAATAATAACTCCTGATTTTTTATAACTATATCCTTTATTATATATACTTTTTAAAAGTTTGCCTGCAACCTTAAGAATCTCAATACTATCATTGGTATAGGTTTCAAGAATTGCTGATTTATAACTATTACAGTAACTACCTTGTTTATTAAATGGATTTGTATTTAGAAAAACTCCAATATATTTAGCACTACTTTTTTGTTTGCGAAGTTTTTCTGAACATCTCATCGCATGATTAGAAATAGCCTCTTTAATTAAGTTGATGTCACTAACATCTCTAGGAAAAGTTCTTGAAGTACAAATACTTTTCTTATTTTGAGGGCTTGAATTAATAAAGAAACACTGTTCACCTTTTAATTCACGTAGAATCTTTACCCCAACTATATTCATATTTTTTTGAACCCAGCCCTCATTTAAGTTAATAAAATCATATGCAGTTTTAACTCCATAAGAGTTAAGCATTTTTGAATGGGCACTTCCAAATCCCCATACTTGCGATACAGGAGTTTTTTTTAACATTTCTAAAATATCAGCATCATCTATCATTAAAAAAACATTATTTTTTGAATGTTTTTTTGCAATATGGTTTGCAATTTTTGCTAGTGTTTTTGTTTTAGCTACTCCAACAGATACTGGAACTCCTGTAGCTTTTACAACTATTTTTTTAATGTAAAATGCCAGCTCAGAACAATCCAAAATTCCTTTAAAATCTAAAAATGCCTCATCGATTGAATAGACTTCAAAAGATGGCGCTATATCACCAAGTAACGACATTATCCTATTAGACATATCTCCATAAAGCGCAAGGTTTGTAGAAAAAATAAACACATCATTTTGTTCCACAATACTCCTGATTTTAAAGGCTGGCTCTCCCATTTTAATTCCTAAACTTTTGGCTTCATTGCTTCTAGCAATCACACACCCATCATTATTTGAAAGAACAACTACAGGCTTATTTTTTAACTTTGGATTAAAAACACGCTCGCATGAAGCATAAAAGTTATTACAATCAACTAAAGCTATCATCTATGATTATGTATTGTGTACGTAACTACTCCCCATACTTCAAAATCTATAGATTCATCAATATTTATATCAGGATAATTATTTAATTTAGATTCAGCTCTTAAAAGAATTTTACCATTGATATTCAAATATCTTTTTACAGTAAATTCTCCATTTACAGCTGCAACCACAATATCATTATTTTTTACATCTAAAGATTTATCAACCACCAGAATATCATTATCTCCAATACCCGCATTCTCCATTGAATGTCCTTTTGCAATTATAAAAAAAGTAGCTGCAGGGTGTTTTACTAAATATTCATGTAAATTTAAATCTAAGTCTAAATAATCTTCAGCTGGAGATGGGAATCCTGCTGAAACCCCTCCCTCATATATATGTATTTTTTTAAGACTATTATTATCAAGCGAGTAAAAAGTCAATTTTTCTTTTTTAATCCGAAGACTCATAATTTAATTTAAAAACAAAAAAGCCTCTATAAAAGAGGCTTTCTAATTTGTTGTCGAGGTGGCAGGATTCAAACCTGCGACCCCCTGCTCCCAAAGCAGGATGGATTAGCTTAAAATTAAATTTACAATTAGAACTACATCTAAGACATCTATTCTATTATCTGAGTTTATGTCTGCTAAACTAGAATAATTGATAGACAAGACTAAGTTAACTACTAATACCACATCTTGAATATTTATTGCATTATCATTGTTGACATCCCCAACTATAAAATTATTTTGAATATCATTTACTTTAAGAAATCCAAATTGCCCACTATCAATTGCAATTATTGCACCTCCATCACTAGTTAGATCAATATCTTCTCCTGCCCAATCATAAGCATAGTTAAATACATCCAAAGATGAAAATGTAGTCTCCCAATCTATGATACCATCACTATTAAATTTTATCAAATATGCATTCCATGTATCAGAGCAATCATTCCCATTACATTCAGAGTAATTATACTCATCTCCTGTTCCTGCAATTGTCACACATCCTCCATCACTGGTTGCTTTAATTCCCCAAGCCTCATCATGTATATACTGAGGATTAAAACCTCTTGGATTGCCTGCCACTTGTTCCCAAATCATATTTCCATCATTGTCTAATTTAATAGTATAGGTGTCCCAATTTTCGGTTCCTGACAATGTATGTCCTGCTAAAAATATGCTACCATCGTTTCCAATATCCATTCCAAAACAATGATCATAGTTATTGCCTCCATAAGATTGATGCCATAAAACATCACCCTCTAAAGACATTTTAATAAGCTTAAAGTCAAAAGCTTCCTCTGACAATCCTGAAATAATTAATTCATTATTAACATATTTTATTCTATAGGCTTGAGAAATATATGAATTCAAATTCATACTACTAATTTCATTAGCATTTTCATCCAGAAACATAATATATCCCTGCCCTTCAGTATAAAAAGTGTTATTCGAATCTTGTGCATAAACATAGCCAACAGCAACAATTCCATTAGGAATTTGCACTGCATGTTCAAAAGCATCAGTTCCTCCATTATTATATGTTTCACTAAATATTGTAGAACCTGTCTCTTTATCTAATTTTATCAGTGCACTATTTCTATTTAAAGCACCAGCAATCAAATATCCATCATCTAATTCAATTGCACTATTACCTAAATTATGTCCTCCAATATTAATCTCACGACTCCAAAGAAATTCTCCATTAGCATTGGTTTTAACAATATATATTTTTGAATTTGGAAGAAAATTACTTTCACCAATCTGTAAAAAACCCCCATCTTCGCATGTCATTATATAATGCCCATGAGATTCTTCATTAGAACCATTATGTTGCTGAAACCATTCAATGCTAGGAGTTCCATGTAAAAAGATGAATAAATAAAATATAAATAATATTTTTTTCACAATCTGAATTTAAATAATAAAAAAGCCTTGAAACAAAAAATGTTACAAGGCTTTACATCATATTGTTGAGGTTACACGATTCGAACCTACGACCCCCTAATCCCAAAGCAGGATGCATTATTTAAGTAAAAATAGAATTCAATAGTAGCTTAATCCATCCAGCTCCTAAAAAAATGAGGCTGATTAAAAAAGTAATCGTTCTAGGTCTAATGTTTAAATCTCTTTGATTTTGTAATCTAAAAAGCATGTGCAGGATTCTAAAAACAACAAAACCCCAAATAAAAATATAATCTAATGTTGTAGAATTTTCTAGAACCATATGAACAATACATAGAGGAAAAAATAATAGTGGTATTTCGAACATATTTTGGAATTGATACCTTGCAGATTTAAGTTTATCTGGAAATTCTCCATCATAAAGCTGAAATTGGTTAATAGTTATATCTCTGGCATAAATGAACTTTCCTGCTAAAAAAATAAGCCTAAATGTTAAGATAATTATTATTAAAGCCATTATAGACATGGGTAAAACAAAATTCATACTATCTCCTTTAGATTGATAATTATTAATTTATTAAAAAATCAAGAGCACTTTCAAATCTTTGTGACCAAAATCTCTCTTCATGAGAATGACCTTCAAACTTCAAACTTTTAAAATTTATGTTATTTTTAATAAAAATTTTATCAATATCACTTTGAGGAATACTATAATATTGATCTAGCCCCTCCGTTCCAAAATCAAAATACAATTTATGGTCGTCTAAATTATTAACATTTAAATCAATATATTTTTTCAAACCTTCAACTAAATCTCGATCCTCAGTAACTTTATTTCTGAAAGGTAATAAAAAAAAATCCATAGGTTTTATGCCTATCCAATGAACAGAAAAACAACCAGCAAAACCAAAAGTTTCGGGATATTCTACAATAGCATTTAAAGCTAATAAACCACCCATGCTGGACCCTAAAATTCCAGTATTATTTTTATTTAAACTTGTATTGAATTTATTTTCTATAAAAGGGACTAATTCCATTACCATAAAACTTAAATAGTCAAATCTTTTTTTATTTATGAAATTATTATAAATCAATGTTTTAAAGTTCTTATTAAAGTATTTTAAAGACTGTTTTGGAAAATATTCAGCATATCTTTTTGTGTTGTCTAAAAAACCATCTCCAGACTTATTAGCACTACTAACGCCAATTAAAACTATATTATTATTTTTATCATTTCTTTTACTAAAAATTCCATCAATATTCCAATCCTGCTGATTCCATGTTACAGATGAATCAAACAACATCTGACCATCTTGCATAAATATAAAAATCGTGTTATTATTAATTGGTGAATTACTAGGACGATATATCTCAATTTTTCTATCTCCAATAATATCAGAACAAAATTCTAAATGTTCTATATACCCAAAAGTGACCTTTGAATTTCCATAAAGGTTAGATAGGGCAAAAAAAATAGTGACTAGTAATATATATTTATTATTCATTATATAATCTAAATAAAAGATAAGCATCTATAAAATAGGCTTTCTAATTTGATGTCGAGGTTGCAGGATTCGAACCTGCGACCCCCTGCTTCCAAAGCAGGATTGATTAGCTTACAATGCATGATAATAATTTTTGAACAATATTTTTTTGTCCAATAAAGTTATTAGTCTCTCCAAGAGGATAACCTAGTTTATAAGGTACACTTAAATACCTTTTTATTTTTATTTTTTCATTTATCTCATCAATGATACTAATACTAGAACAAATCAATCCATTTTCCTCGCAAACTTTCTGAACCAAACCAACTGTTTGATGACACATAGGTCAGACAGGAATAAAAATAACTATATCCACATCATCTTCCTTAAATATTTCTATAATATTTGGGATTGTTTGATTTATTAATTTTGATGTATTAATGGTTGCTCCCATCAAAGATATATGTCTTTTATTAACTGAACCAATAAATCCTTCATTTTCTAAATCTACAAGATGCGGAATAGGTAATACCGAAAAAGGGTCCTCTTTAACTCCTGAATGATCAAAGCTATTACTTTTCTGATATTCTTTTAATTCATTTGCTTCAATATTTTTAGGAATAACTCTATATGACCAATCTCCAAATTTTATATTGTGATTAAAAGGTTTTTGAATTTGGTTTACTACTAATCCAGCTGATGAAACTATAGCAATATTACAACTATTAAGTTCTTTAGTTAAATTATTTGATTTCTTTGGATTACAATTTTTCCAGGGGTAATATTTTAAAAATTTTTTAATACTAAATGATAAGTGAGATAGCTTTTTTATTTTTTTAATTTCTAGCATCAGTAAATTTACAAAACAAAAAAGCCTCTGTAAAGAGGCTTTCTTAATTCAATGTCGAGGTGGCAGGATTCGAACCTGCGACCCCCTGCTCCCAAAGTAGAGGCATATTACTATATTCCTCCTCTATTAGCAGTGTTAAGATGTTTACCTG
>NHHC02000045.1 GCA_002169935.2 Candidatus Pelagibacter sp. TMED153
TTTAATTAAACCTTTTACTCTATAATTCTTTTTTACTTTTCCTTTATTATCAAATTCAAGATTAATTTCACAAATCAAATATCCTTTTTTAAGAACTTTCTCAAAAATATAGAGTTCTGGAGTATTTCTTAAATTTCGAGTAAAGGAAATTAAATTTTCAATCTTTAAAGACCTGGTTGATATATCTAAATTTTTTAATGAAAAATCATTATTAAAAAATGAATTTAAAATAATTTGTGTTTTAATATTTTCTAATTCAATAATTTTGTCTTTTAATTTAAGTTTTGGTCCTATTGTTTTTGCATTTAACTCAAATCTAAATGGATCAAGAATTATTTTAACTTGTTTTAATTCAATCTCTAAATCTTTGTGAAAATCCTTAATTAATGATTCTATCTGATTATTAAATCTTGAAGTTTCTATGCCTACACTACTCAAATATATTACAAATGTGCTTGCAAGTAGAAAAACCACCATCAAAGTTTTAAAAACTATTTTCATTTTATTTGATATAGAGATTGTTCTAAAAATTCATCTATTTGACCATCCAAGATTTTGTCAGGACTAGTACTTTCAAAGTTTGTTCTATTATCTTTGACAAGTCTATAAGGTTGTAAAACATATGATCTAATTTGATGTCCCCATCCTATGTCAGATTTAGATGCTTCATTATTTTGATTTTCCTTTTCTTTTTTCTTAATTTCAAAATCATAAAGTCTCGCTCTTAACATATTCATGCAAGTTTCTTTATTTTTATGTTGAGATCTTTCATTCTGACATTGTACAACAATTTTTGAGGGTAAGTGGGTAATCCTTACAGCACTATCGGTTGTGTTTACATGCTGTCCTCCTGCGCCACTTGACCGATAAGTATCAATTCTTAAGTCTTTATCTAATATTTCTATATTTATATTATCATTAATTACTGGATATACCCAAACACTTGCAAAACTAGTATGTCTTCGAGCTCCAGAGTCAAATGGTGAAATTCTCACAAGTCGATGAATTCCTGATTCTTTTTTCAACCACCCAAAAACATAATCACCTTCAATTTTTATTATAGACGATTTTATACCTGCTTCATCTCCTTTATGTTCACTGATTAAATTATATTTAAATTTTTTGTTATCTGACCACTTAATATACATTCTTCTAAGCATATCAGCCCAGTCTTGACTTTCAGTTCCTCCAGCTCCAGCATGTATTTCTATATAACAATCAAGAGGATCTGTCTCATTAGACAAAAAACAGTTAATTTCATTTCTTTTAGCTAAGTTTCTTATGTCTTTAATATTTGTAAATACTTCCTTTTGAATTTCTTGGTTATTTTCCTGTAAAGCCAATTCGTAATATTCATTCAAATCTTTTAATTTCTGTGAAGTCTCTTTTAATGAGTTGATCAAATTCTCAAATAATTTTTTTTCTTTTACAATATTAGTTGATTTAGTTTTATCTTGCCAGAAATTGGCATTAAGCATTAGTTTGTTATGATTTTCTAATCTTGAAAAAATTTCATTTTTCTCAAAGATACTCCTTAACTCTTTGATTTATTTTTTCGATTTCTTTTTTATAATCTAAATATCTATCTTCCATTAATAAAACTTTAATATATTATTATTGTCTAATCTATTTTTATTTGAGTATAGCACTTTACCATTAATAACATTGTTACTTTTATATGCTTCCATAATAGTGTCCTTTGAAGAAAAATCAGCTTTTTGTCCAGTTAATGAGTCAACAATCATCATTATTATACCATCCGAAACTTTAAAAGGTCTAGCATCTGATTTTTTTACTGCTTTTTTTATAAAATTTTCAAAAATTGGTAGAGCTGTTTTTGATCCAGTTTCAAATTTACCTAAAGGTTTAGGGTTATCCATCCCAACATAAACACCTACAACGTAGTTTGAAGTGAAACCAAGGAACCATGCATCTGTATTTTCATTTGTTGTTCCAGTCTTTCCAGCTAAATTCAGTTTAAGTTTTTTTAACTTTTTACCTGTTCCTCTTTGAATCACTCCCTCTAATAAAGATGTAATTTGATAAGCAGTTTGTGGTGAAAAAACTTGTTTATATTTATCTTTAATCTTAGGGTATGTATTAGAGGTAAAAGAAATTTGATCACAATTAACACAATATCTTTTATTATTATTTACAATAGTATTACCTTCACTATCTTGAACCCTATCAATCAAAATAGGTTCTACTAATTTTCCTCCATTAATAAAAGCAGAATAAGCTGAAGTTAATTTTAATAAAGTTGTTTCTGAAGATCCAAGAGATATGGATAATAATTCTTGAGGATTTTCATAGATACCCAACTCTTTAGAAAAATCAGCAATTTTTTTGACTCCCAAGTTTTGAGCGATCCTAACAGTCATTAAATTTCTAGATTTTTCTAAACCAACTCTTAAAGTTGATGGACCATAAAATTTTTTACCATAATTTTCAGGTTTCCACATTTTTAAATCTGAACCTTGATCTAAAACTAAAGGAGCATCCAAAACAAGTGATGAAGGTGTATATTCGTTTTCTAAAGCTAATGCATAAACAAAAGGTTTAAATGCTGAACCAGGCTGTCTTAAAGCTTGAGAAGCCCTATTGAATTCACTATTTTTAAAACTAAATCCTCCGCTTAAAGCCAAAACTCTACCCGTATAAGGATCCATTACTACTATACCACCGTTAATTTTAGGCATCTGTTTTAAACTAAATTTATTTTCTCTTATTTCTTCAACATAAATTATATCTCCTGGTTTTAGCAATTCATTAAATTCTTTTTTAGTCCAAGAAATATCTTTGTACTCAATTACTCCTTCCTGATTATCATGAGTTTCTATTTCAGCTGAAAACTGATTTACCTTTTTAACAATTGAGACTTTCCATTTAATAGAATTTTCTAATTTATATTTTTCTAAATCTTTAAACCATTCGGTAGTATAATTGACATTAGTTAAAGCTCCTCGCCATCCTTTTCTTTTATCATATTTGATCAAACCTTTCCTTAAAGATTCAGTCGCAATTTTTTGTAACTCTAAATTTATTGGAGTGTTTATATTAAATCCTTGTTTATATACTTTTTCATATGTTAGTTGATTAATAATATTTTTTCTTACATCCTCAATATAGTATTGAGCATCTTCCAAAAAAACTTTCTTTTTTTTTTTTAATTTAATCTCTTTTTTTTTTTAGAATTTCGTAAAACTCTTCATCAATAAAATTATTATCAAGTAAATTTTTTAATACTAAGTTTCTCCTAAATTTAGCTAATTCTATATCTCTATAAGGGTTATATTTACTTGGAGCTTTAGGCAAAGCTGCCAATAATGCAGCTTCTTCATAATTAAGTTCTTTGATAGATTTATCAAAATACTGTAAACTTGCTGCAGCAACTCCATAAGCTCCACTACCAAGATAAATTTGATTTAAATATAATTCTAAAATTCTCTCTTTTGTTAATGCTCTCTCAATCCTAAAAGCTAAAATTGCTTCTTTAATCTTTCTGTTCAAACTCACTTCATTTGTTAATAAGAAATTCTTTGCAACCTGTTGTGTAATAGTAGAAGCACCTTCTAATCTTTTTGAAGTCATAATATTCTTAATATTATTCACTAAAGCTCTTAATACGCCTTTTGCATCAACACCTGGATGAGAAAAAAAATTTTTATCCTCTGCCGACAAAAAAGCATTAATTACATTTTGAGGTATAGAACTATAAGGGACAAAAATTCTTTTTTCTTTAGAAAAGTCAGCTACCAAATCTCCATTTCCAGAATATACTTTACTTGATACTGGTGGTTTGTAATTTTTAAGAAATTTATAATCTGGTATATTATTTGAGAAATTCCATAAAATCGCAAATGAGATAATCGATAATAATAAGGAAAAACATACAAAACCAATAAATATATTTTTGAATAACTTGCGCATTTTATTTCCATTATATATAGGAATTTGTTAAAGATAAGGCATAAGAATGAACAAAATTTTATTACTAATTATCAACATGAAACAAATAATTAAATCTTTATGGAAAAAAATTTATATATTGATGCTACGCATCCAAATGAAACTAGAGTTGTACTTAAAACAGATAGCAATATTGAGGATTACGAGTACGAGGGTGTAAAAAATAACCTCATTAAAAGTAATATTTATTTAGGCAAAGTAAGCAGAATAGAGCCGTCGTTGCAAGCAGCCTTTGTGGACTTTGGTAGAGAGAGACATGGCTTCTTGTCATTTAATGATATTCAGTCAGACTACTATCAAATACCAAAAAGTGACTTAGACCTTATCAAACAAGAAGAAGAACAAGCAAGAGAAGAACTTTCAAAAGAAGTTCAGGCAAAAGAAGAAAAAAAAATTGCAGAAGGTATATTAGAAATTGATGATCCAATAGAAAAAGAAGACGCTCAAGAAAAAAATAATTTAGAGGAGGAAAAAGAAAAAAAAAATGAAAAGAGATTCAAATTCAAAAGATATAAAATACAAGAAGTTATAAAACCTAATCAGGTAATTTTAGTTCAAGTAATCAAAGATGAGAGAGGTCAAAAAGGAGCTGCGCTAAGTACCTTTATTTCTATAGCTGGAAAATATATTGTTTTAATGCCTAATACTCCTAAAGGAGGTGGTATTTCTAGAAAAATTTTTAATCCTGCTGAAAGAAAGAAAATTAGAACTATTTTAAATGAAATAGAAATACCTAAAGAAATGGGATTAATTGTAAGAACAGCTGGAAGTAATAAAACTAAAAATGAGATTGACAATGACTTAACGTCATTAATTAATTCTTGGAATCAAATTAAGGAAACTGCTTTAAATTCAATTGCACCCTCTTTAATTCATCAAGAGAGTGAAATAATAAAAAGAACTTTAAGAGATATGTATGATGAAAATACTAAAAATATAATAGTTGAAGGTAATGAAGGTTATAAGAAAGCACAAAATTTTATGAAAATGATGATGCCTTCACATGTAAAAAAAATTAAAAAATACAGAGGTAAAACACCTTTATTTATTGAGGAAGGCATAGAACAAAAATTAAATCAAATATTTGATTCTGAAATTAAATTAAGTTCAGGAGGATACTTGGTAATAAATCCAACTGAAGCTTTAGTTTCAATAGATATCAACTCAGGTAGTTCAATTAAACAAAAAAATGTTGAAAGTACTGCAGTAGATACAAATCTTGAAGCAGCTGATGAAATAGCGAGACAAATCAAAATAAGAGATCTATCAGGATTAATTATTATAGATTTTATAGACATGTTAAGTTTTGGAAATAGGAAATTAGTAGAAAAAAGATTAAAAGAAAAATGTAGATCTGACAGAGCTAGAATTCAAATAGGAAGAATTAGTAATTTTGGTTTATTAGAAATGTCTAGACAAAGACTAAGAGAAAGTGCAATCAAGTGGAAAGTAAATCTAACAGATGAATCCTTTGGTCTGAAAATACTTAAATTAGTTGAATTAAAATCGGTACTTAATAAAGCTAAATTTGTTGAAGTAAAAGTTTGCGAAAAAATTTCAAATTTTTTAAAAGAAAATTTTATTGAAGATCTAACTTATTTTGAAAAAAAAAATAAAATAAAAATTGATATAATTAGTGATAACAAATTAATAATACCTGAATATATAATTGATTTTAAAAATAAATCAAAAAAAACATTGGAATTAGTAGAACATTATGAAAAATTAAAAAATCTTGATCAACTAAAAAGGCATGGAAATATAATTGAATTTAAAGATAAAAAAAATTTTAAGAAAAAATCATATAAAAAAAAAAAATTTTACAAAAAAGCTAAATAATGCCTTCATTAGGTGAAGATGCTTTTCCCATTAAGTTTTTTTGAATCCTACCTGAAAGATAAGATTGCCTACCCGCTAAAACTGCATTTTTAAAAGCTGAAGCCATTTCAAATGGTTTCTTTGCTTTAGCAATAGCTGTATTTACCAAAACTCCGTCACATCCTAGTTCCATTGCAATAGTTGCATCTGATGCTTGCCCTAAACCTGCATCAATTATCAATGGCAACTTTGTTTGATTTCTAATAATCTTTATATTGACTGTGTTTAGAATTCCTAAACCAGAACCAATTGGGGCTGCTAAAGGCATTATTGCAGACGCACCTACATTTTCTAATCTCTTGGCCATTAACGGATCGTCATTACAATATACCATTACCTTAAATCCTTCTTTTGCCAAGACTTCAGTAGATTTAAGAGTTTCAATCATTTCAGGAAATAAATTTTTTCTATCTCCTAAAACCTCTAGTTTAACTAATTTCCATCCACCTATTTCTCTTGCTAGCCTCAAAGTTCTCAATGCTTCTTTAGAATTAAAACATCCAGCCGTATTTGGTAAATAAGTAATCTTTTTAGGATCAATGTAATCCATTAGTAATGGTTTTTTTTTATCTGATATATTAACTCTTCTTACTGCAACTGTTACTATATTGGCACCCGACAATTTTACTGCTTTCGCGCATTCTTTCATATTTTTATATTTTCCTGTACCAACTATTAGTCTAGATATAAATTTCTTGTTTGCTATAACCAATTTGTCTTTCACTAATCCTAGCCCCCTCCTATAAAATGAACAATCTCAATTTTATCATTTTTTTTAAGCTTAATTTTATTTAATTTTTTTTTATCCAATATTTCTTGATTTAATTCAATCGCTACTTTTCTAATTGGTATTTTTAAATCATCTAAAAGCTTTTGAATTTCATAATTTTCAGATATTTGCTTTTCTTTTCCATTTAATTTAATTTTTATTTTTTTTATTTTTTTCATCGTATATAAGAGTTGAATGAATAATAAAATTATTATTATTAATGGTCCAAATCTTAATCTATTAGGTGAGAGAGAACAATCACAATATGGATCTATTACTTTTGAGAAATTAAAAGAAAATTGCATAAAAAAGTCTAAAGAATTGAGCTTGGATATTGAATTCACTCAATCTAATGTTGAAGGTGAAATAGTAAACTTAATTCAAAATTCAAGAAAAAGATTTGATGGTATTATTATAAATGCAGCAGCTTTCACTCACACTTCAGTGGCAATTAGGGATGCGTTAAGTATTTTTAAAAAGCCTATAATTGAATTACATATATCAAATATATATAAAAGAGAGGAGTTTAGGCACAAATCTCTTATAAGTGATATAGTTACAGGAGGTATTTTTGGCTTAGGTAGTGATGGTTATATTTTAGCCATAATTTCAATGCAAAAGCTTCTTAAAGATGAAAATTGATAAAAAAATAATCAAAGAACTAAGTGATTACTTAGATGAGTTCAATCTTACTGAATTAGAATACACAGAAAAAGATACCAAGATAAAAGTTTCTAAAAATAAAATTTCAGTTTCGAGTCAGCCAGCTCCTATCGATAACTCAGGCTCTTCAACAGGATTACCAAAAACAGTTAATAATTTGAAATCAGGTATTGAAGTTACATCTCCTATAATTGGGACAGCTTACCATGCACCTGAGCCTGGTGCCAAAAAGTTTGTTGAAGTTGGAAAGAAAGTAAAAAAAGGAGATACGATAATGATAGTTGAGGCCATGAAAACAATGAATCATGTACCCTCATCTTCAGATGGAGTTGTAAAAGAAATATGTGTTCAAGATGGTCAACCAGTTGAATTTGGACAAACAATAATCATTTTAGAATAATGTTTAAAAAGATCTTAATTGCAAACCGTGGGGAAATTGCAGTCAGAGTAATAAGGGCTTGTAAAGAATGGGGAATTTCTACTGTTGCTGTACATTCTGATGTTGATAGAGAAAGTATGCATGTGAAATTAGCAGATGAAAGTATCTGCATAGGATCACATCAACCAGCAAATAGTTATTTAAATATTCCTGCAATTTTATCTGCTATAGATCTGACTGATGCTGAGGCAGTACATCCTGGTTATGGATTTTTATCAGAAAATGCAACTTTTGCAAAAATGTTAGAAGATAATAAAATAAAATTTATTGGAGCTTCTTCAAAACACATTCAAATGATGGGAGATAAAATTCAAGCTAAAAAAATTGCAAAGGAAAATGGTTTACCTGTAATTGAAGGATCTGAAGGTGGTGTCAACAATGTATCAGAAGCAAAAGAACTTTGTAAAAAAATAGGCTTACCTATTTTAATTAAAGCTTCAGGTGGTGGTGGAGGAAAAGGAATGAAAATTGTTAATAAAGAGGAAGATTTTGAAACTCTTTTTTCAACAGCAAAATCTGAGGCTCAAAAATATTTTGGTAACGATGAAGTCTATATAGAAAAATTTTTTCAAAACCCAAGACATATTGAAGTTCAAATTTTATCTGGAAAAAA
>NHHC02000027.1 GCA_002169935.2 Candidatus Pelagibacter sp. TMED153
ATATAGGAATTCTTAGAACAAATTAATAGATGTTTAATTTAAAAAGTATCTATTTTTACTTTTTAGCTCTTCAAATAAGTTTAACAAAATTCATAAAAAAAATTTACTTTTCTACAAATTATTATAATAAATCTTTAATATCTAAAACACCTCAGCAATTTTATTTTCATCCAAATCCATTTTTACTTTCTTCAATAACAAATTATAAGAAGTATTCTTTTAAAATTAGTGAGATTGACCCGAATCTTTTTTGGGTTAAAAAAAAAAATAATTGGGAGGAGAGGGAATTACATAATTTCTTATGGTTAAATTTAATAGATAGAAAAAATGATGGAAAATCATTACAAAAAATAATCGATGCTTGGATGTTAAAACATTCTCAATATAAGAGAAATGTGTGGGAAAGCTCTGTTCTTAGCAAGAGAATTATAAGTTGGATTTTAAATGTTGATGTTATTCTTAATAACGGTTCTTTTTATTTCAAAAGGAATTTTTTAAACAGCATTATTGCTCAAACTAACCATTTAAAAAAAAATATTAAATTTGAAGAAAATTATTCTAAAAGAATAGAAATCTTAACTGCTTTACTTTTATCAGGTTTGGTTTTTAAGGAATATATAGATAATTTTAATATTGGATTAAAAGAGTTAGAAAAATTAATTAAAAATTATTTTGATAATGATGGTTTTCCATTAACTCGAAATCCTAGTGATTTAATTTTCTTCTCAAAATATCTTATACTTTGCAAAGAATCTATCAAAGATGCTCAGAAATATGTTCCTGAGTTTTTAGATATAATTATCGAAAAAAATCTTAAATGTATAAAAAATATTTTAACACCAAATAACCAAATACCTCTTTTTAATGGTGGGACAGAAAGTAATTTAGAACAGTTTGATAAATTGCTTAATAATTTAAATTATAAAAACAAAAATAAAAAAAATATTATTGGTGGAATTTATTTATTCAATATTAAAAATAATGCGATTTTTTTTGATGTTGGGGAGCCGCCTAAAAAAAATTTCTCTATGGGTTACCAATCTGGACCGTTATCTTTTGAATATTATTTAGACGGAAAAAAAATTATCACTAATTGTGGATTTGGGTCTAATATATCTTCTAAAGCACAACTTTTAAGTCGCTTAACTTCTGCACAATCTACTTTAACGCTAAACGATACCTCTGTAACTAGATTTGAGCGAAACAAGTTAATTAATAGAGCATTTGGAAACTCAATTAAAAATACTTTTAAAGTGAATAAGTTAGATCCTACGGAAGATAAAAATCAGATTAAATTTGTTGCATCTCATAATGGATATGAAAAAAAATTTAGCTGTATACATAAAAGAGAAATATCTATTGAAAAATTAAATGGTAAACTAATAGGCTGTGATGAGTTAATAAAGAAAAAAGATGGTAAGCCTCTTAATTATAGTCTAAGATTTCATCTCTACCCTGGCTTGACTGCTGTAAAAACAATGAGCGGAAATAGTGCTTTAATTCAGATCTCTAAAAATAAATCACTAATCTTCACAATATTAAACGAAACTGTACTGTTAGAAAAAAGTATATTCTTAGGAGGAAATAAAATATTAGATAGTACTTGCGTAACAGTGTCAGGTAATTTAGTTAATAAAAATAAAACTATCCACTGGGAAATTAGAAAAAATATTTAGTCATGAAGCAAAAAATAAAAAGCGCTCTCATTTCTGTCTCTGATAAAGCTGAACTAAATTCTATTCTTAAAGTATTAAAAAAATTCAAGATTAAAATTATAAGTTCTGGTGGAACATATAGTTCGATTAAAAAGCTTGGTTATGAATGCTCGGAAATCTCAGAATTTACAGGCTTTAAAGAAATGCTTGATGGTAGAGTCAAAACACTTCACCCTAAGATACATGCTGGGATTCTACATGATAGAAATAATAAAAAACATATAAGAGAAATGAATAAAAAAAAATTCTCTTCAATAGATTTAATTATAGTAAACTTTTATCCATTTCAAAAAACAGTTATTAATTCAAAGAATCAAAAAAAAATAATTGAGAATATTGATATCGGTGGGCCTGCTATGGTTAGAGCCGCTGCTAAAAATTATAAAAACGTAACAGTCATCACTGATAAAAATGATTATAAAGGCCTTATTAATGAAATAAAAAAGAATAATGGTAAAACAACTTTAAAATTTAGAGAAATAATGTCGTCAAAAGCTTTTGGATCAACTGCTTATTATGACTCGATGGTTTCTAATTGGTTTAATCAAAATTTGAAAATAAAATTTCCAGAAAGGAAAATAATATCTGGTAGAAAACTTCAAAATCTTAGATATGGTGAAAACCCACATCAGCAAAGTTCAATTTATGTGAATCATTATAATGATAGTGAAATTGGCCTAAAAAAAATCAATGGAAAAGATTTAAGTTATAATAACTACAACGATATTCTTTCAGGATTAGATATTCTTTTATCAGTAAAAAAAACTCCAACAACTGTTATAATAAAACACGCAAATCCTTGTGGAGTTTCTTCTAATAAATCCTCTATAATTTCTTTTAAGAATGCTTTTGCAAGTGATCCTTTAAGTGCTTTTGGTGGTATTGTGGCATGTAATTTTAAAATAAATAAATCTATTGCTTATGAGATAAATAAAACATTTTTTGAGGTTGTTCTTGCTAAAAGCTTTGATTCAAATGCTTTGAGAATTTTAAAAAGAAAAAAAAATCTAAGAATCATAGATATTTCTAATTTTAAAGAACAAAATAATCTAGTTGTAAAATTATTTAATGGTTCATTCTTGCTACAAGATAAAGACAATACAATTTTCAATAAAGAAAAATTGAAATTTGTTACCAAAAACAAACCCTCAAATAAAGAAATTAAAGAAATAGAATTTGCTTTTAATGTTTGTAAATTTGTAAAATCTAATGCAATAGTTTTAACTAACAATTTCTCAACTATTGGAATAGGAGCCGGCCAACCAAGTCGATTAGATAGCTGTAAAATTGCTACCCAGAAGGCAAGACAATTTCAGCCTGGAAAATTAAAAAACGCAATAGCTGCCTCAGATGCATTCTTTCCATTCGCCGACGGAATTAAAACTTTAATTAATTCTGGTGTTAAAATCATTGTTCAACCTGGAGGATCAATAAGAGATAAAGAAGTGATTGAAGCAGCAAATAAAGCTCATATAAAAATGGTCTTAACAGGTATCAGGCATTTTAATCATTAATCAATTTTGTCTATTTTGGCAGCCAAAACAAAATCACTCTCAGCTAAGCCTTTTATGGAGTGGGTAAATATTTTTATTTTTGCGTATCCCCATCCAAAAAGAATATCTGGATGATGCCCTTCTTTTTCTGCAACTGTCCCAACATTATTTATAAAAGTCTGGCTTTCTAAAAAATTTTTAAATTTAAATTCTTTTTCAATAAAAAAACTTTCGTCTTTATTTTTCTTAACATCCCATCCGTCTACCTTTTTAAGATATTTATGAATTTCTGAAACATCAAAGGGCGGTATACCGCCCTCACATGGAATACATTTTTTATCAGCTAAATCAGACATATTTTTTTAACTTAATCTTATTGGAGCGGGCAAAGGGACTTGAACCCTCGACCTTCTCGTTGGCAACGAGACGCTCTACCACTGAGCTATGCCCGCAAAATTAATTAAGTATAGTATACTAATTTGAATTTGGTCAACCTTAATAAAATGATACTATCGAAAATTTAAATTTTCTACTATAATTAAACCTATATGAAATCTTTTCCCAATCAAATCCCAGTTTTCCCTCTTAACGGAGTAATTTATTTTCCAAAAACTAATTTACCACTAAATATTTTTGAAAAAAGATATCTGGATTTAGTGAATGATTCGATCCGTAAAGATAAATTGATGGGAATGATTCAATCAAAAAAAGAAGGTGGGGAAATATATAAAGTAGGATGTTTAGGGAAGATAAGTGATTTCAAAAAAAATAAAGATGGGAGAATTTTAATTAACTTAACTGGAATAACTAGATTCGAAATATTAGAAGAGGAAGAAAATTCTAAGCTTTATCGTGAGTTTAAAGTTGATTACAAAAAATTTAGTTTAGACCTTAGTCCCAAATTAGAGGAAATTGATATCGAGTCTCTTATGAAAAAAACTGAAATTTTTTTTAAAAAAAGCGGACTAATACTAAATTGGATAGAGTTTAAAAAATTAGATAAAATGCAAAGAATAAATACCCTAGCTATGATTGCGCCAGTTACAAATGAAGAAAAGCAAAAACTTTTAGAATCTGTATCCTTGGAAGAAAAAGTTAAGGCTTTAGACGATATAATTAATTTTTATTTGCATGAAGTGAATTTTAATATTCAAACTATTCAGTAAATTTTAAAACAATTAATTGGCTGATTTATTCATAGAGTCAAAAAAATCAGAATTATTTTTAGTATTTTTTAACTTAGAAATTAAAAATTCAATACCGTCCATAGTACCCATTGGACTAATTATTCTTCTAAGAACATTCATTTTAGATAAATCATCTTTTTCAAAAAGTAATTCCTCTCTTCGTGTTCCTGATCTTGTAATATCCAAAGCTGGATAAATTCTCTTGTCAGCAACTTTCCTATCTAAAATTAGTTCAGAATTACCTGTTCCTTTAAATTCTTCAAAAATAACTTCATCCATTCTGCTTCCCGTGTCTATCAGAGCTGTTGAGATAATTGTTAGTGATCCACCTTCTTCAACGTTTCTTGCAGCACCAAAAAATCTTTTTGGCCTTTGAAGAGCATTTGCGTCAACACCCCCTGTTAAAACTTTACCAGAACTTGGTATTACTGCGTTGTAAGCTCTTCCTAATCTAGTTATTGAGTCTAGTAAAATAACAACATCTTTTTTATGCTCTACTAATCTTTTTGCTTTTTCTATAACCATCTCAGCTACAGCAACATGCCTCGAAGCAGGTTCATCAAAAGTTGAAGCAACAACTTCTCCTTTAACAGATCGTTGCATATCAGTAACCTCTTCGGGTCTTTCATCAATTAGTAGAACCATTAAATAACACTCTGGATGATTTGCAGTTATAGATTGAGCTATGTTCTGAAGAATAATTGTTTTTCCTGCCCTAGGAGGTGAAACTATTAATGATCTTTGTCCTTTCCCGATAGGACTAACTAAGTCAATTAATCGAGCAGTGTTATCAGGTTTTTTTTCTATTTTTGTAGTTTCGATTTCTAATTTAATTCTTTCATTTGGATATAGTGGAGTTAAATTATCAAAAGCAATCTTATTTTTCCCTTTTTCTGGATCATCAAAATTAATCTTATTAACTTTCAACAATGCAAAATACCTTTCTGCATCTTTTGGGCCTCTTATCTCACCTTCTACAGAATCTCCTGTTCTTAAACCAAATCTTCTTATTTGGCTTGGGCTAACATATATGTCGTCAGGACCAGGTAGATAATTTGACTCTATGGCTCTCAAAAATCCAAAACCGTCTTGTAGGACTTCTAAAACACCAGTTGCTGTTATTTGCTCGTTTTTTTCTGCAAGCTTTTTTAATATTGCAAATAATATCTCTTGCTTTCTTAGTGTGCTCGGATTCTCTATACCAAGTTTCTCAGCTTCATTAATAAGCTCTGCGGGATTTTTTTGCTTTAGCTCTTGTAAGTTCATGTGATTGTTGTTGTTTAAGGAATGTACTAAAAATATAGGGATTTTTTTATAAAATTCAACCCCTAATTATAATGGTTTAAATATAACAACAAATATTACTACTATTAATATAAGTGTTGGAATTTCGTTGTATATCCTGAAGAATTTGGAAGTTTTTCGGTTATTATCCACCGCAAAATCATTCATGTATTTGCCTAAAGCGAAATGATAATAAGTCAAAATAAAAACTGCAATAATTTTTATCTGCATCCATAGTTCATAAAGAACTGAGAAGCCAAGATTATATATTAATAGAATTCCAAATAGCCATGAAACCAACATAGCGGGCATCATTATATAATTATAAAGTTTTCTCTCCATCGTTTTGAAAACTGTCTTTTGTGAATCAACATGTGTTTCTGCATGATAGACAAATATTCTTGGTAAATAAAGAAGTCCAGCCATCCAAGATATAGCGGCGATTAAATGCAATGACTTGAATAATAAATATAAATTCATTCTATAAATACTTTTTAACTAATTTTTCAAACAATCCAATGTGATCTGAATTATCATTTAAACAAGGAATTAAATCAAAATTTACCCCTCCATTTTTTAAAAAACTTTCTCTGCCTTGAATATTTATTTCCTCTAAAGTCTCAACACAGTCTGATGAAAAGCCTGGACATATAACCAATAGATTTTTTATACCTTTCTCCGGCAAACTTTCTAGCGTTTTGTCAGTGTAAGGAGTTAACCACTCTTGTGGTCCAAATCTCGATTGAAATGTTGTCTGAATTTCAAATTTATTAAAACTCTCTTTCATCAGTCTTGTCGTTTTGTGGCAATAACAATGATAAGGATCTCCTTTGTCAAAATAAGATCTTGGAATTCCATGATAAGAAGAAATTATTAAATCTGGTTTCCAACTTATCTCGCTAATCTTTTTTTCAATACTCTTTATCAATGCTAATATATATAAAGGTTCACTTTCATAGTGAGGAATGATTTGAAGACTTGGTTGCCATCGCATTTTCATTAATGATCTATAAACTTCATCACAGACTGTTGCGGTTGTTGCTGCGGCATACTGAGGGTATAAAGGTAAAATAATTATATTTTCACAACCTTCGCCTTTAAGTCTAATCAGCTTAGATTTTATACTTGGATTTCCATATCTCATGGCAAAGTCTACAATAATTTTTCCATTTCCAATTTTATTTCTAAGTTTATTGGCTTGGTTTCTGGTAAAAAACAACAAGGGTGACTCGTTGGTTTCTGTTCTCCATATTTTTTTATAAGCATGAGCTGTCTTGGAGGGTCTAAAAGTTAAAATAAATAAATTTAAAATTATTTGCCAGATCAATGGGTTTAATTCTATTACTCTTCTATCTGAAAGAAATTCTTTTAAATATTTTCTAATATCCCACCAACTTGTGGAGTCTGGGGTTCCTAGATTAATTAATAAAACTCCTGTTTTACCAAATTTTACATCGGGATGATCTTTGTTCATTTGTATTTCCTATAAAATTCAATTAGTTTACGCACTCTATCAGGATCTGTTTCCGGAAGTAAGCCGTGACCTAAATTAAAAACATAGGGCTTATCTTTAAATATTTGAATATATTTTGTCGCTTCTAGTAGCATTTCTTGCTCGGACTTTAATAAAATTTTTGGGTCTAGTCCGCCTTGTATAACTACATTCTTTAAATTACTTTTCGCCCAAAGGGGGTCTAATTCATAATCTAAATTTATTCCATCTGGTTTTACTATTTGATTGAACTCTTTATATTTTTTTCTAATCCCTCTGGGGAAACAAATATTAAGGATTTTCTTTTTCTTACAGAATTCAACTATTTTAGCGTTTGGCATAAAACAATAATCTTTAATATTATTTTCTGGTATCAAACCTGCCCAAGAATCAAATATTTGAACTACATCTGCTCCCGCGTCTATTTGGTTTTGAATGTGAATGCATAAAAATTTAATCAATCTATCTAAAATTTTATTTATATCTATTTTTGTATTAAGTTTATTTGTGTCTATGTGTGTTTTGCTTTTTTTTATCTCCATCATATAAATAAGTAACGTCCAAGGGGCGCCTATGAAACCAATTAAAGATTTATTGTGATCTAATTTTTTTCTTGTTATTTCTATAGCTTTATAAACTGGGTTTAGTTTTTGAGAAAAATCTCTTTCATTATTATCTAAAAATCTTTCCATATTAAACAAACTTAATTGTGGTCCTTGATCCTTAATAAATCTTACCTCTTGGCCTAAAGCATAAGGTGTTATTAAAATATCCGAGAAAATTATAGCTGAATCTATATCAAATCTTTTTATTGGTTGAAGGGTGATTTCTGAACTTAACTGACTGTCTAAACAAAGATTAATAAAGTTTTGATTTTTTGATCTAATCTTTCTAAATTCAGGTAAATATCTACCTGCTTGTCTCATAAACCATACTGACTTACAAGATTTTTTTTTATTAAGTAAGATTTTTTTAAGAGTGTTCATATTATATAATTTAAGTTTATAAATATAATTGGTGTAGTAGGTATTGTGAATTATTAATATAACTGTTTATACATAATTTATACAATTCGAGCTGAATAATTCCTCTCATTAATACTAGAATTTAATGATTTTATTTGAATTATAAACAATTTCAAAATTTTAATATCAACACCTAACAAAATGTTAAAATAATGTTAATTATTGTTAATTATTTTTTAAAAATTTATAAAATTGTGAAAAAATGAGATTTACTAAACTATTATTAACAAAGTTATGAACGAAAAATACAATGTATATCTTGTGTCCGACTCAACTGGAGAAACACTAGATCGCATTTTTCTATCACTTAAATCTCAGTTTGCAAATTTTGAATATGAAAAAAAAGAATTTGCTTTTGTAAGAACAGAACAGCAAATTAACAAAATAATTAAAGAATGTTCAAATTTAAAAAATTCAATTATTTTATATACTATTGTTGAGATAAAATTAGCAAAATATATGTCTAATATTAGCGAAAAGAATAACATCCCCTGTTTTGGTATACTAGGGAATTTAATCTTAAACTTCTCCAAACTTTTAAATCAAAAGGCTATTCACAAACCTAGCGCACAACATGTGTTGGACGATGAATATTATAGAAGAATAGAAGCCATTCAATTCACCATGTATCATGATGATGGAAAAAAATTAGATGATATTGATAAAGCAGATATAGTTCTTTTGGGTGTAAGTAGGACAAATAAAACACCGACCTCAATTTATTTAGCTAATAGAGGGTATAAAACTATTAATATTCCATTGGTGTTAGATCAGAAAGTTCCGGATTATATAAAGTCTAGTAATAATAAAACTTGTGTTATTGGTCTTGTGGCTGATCCAGAAAGGCTAGCTGATATTAGAAGAAATAGAGTTGCAATAATGAAAGAAGATAGCATTAAAGAATACACAGATCTTAATTTTATACAAGAAGAAGTAAGTAGATCAAAAGAGCTTTTTAAAAAATATAAATGGCCAGTCATTGATGTTACAAGACGATCAGTGGAGGAAATCGCTGCATCTATTTTAAAAATTTTTGAAATACAGAAAAATCAATGAAAATAATTTTAGCTTCTGCAAGCGGTGTAAGAAAAAAAATCTTAGATAAATATAAGATTGAATCCGAAGTTATCATATCAAATGTAGACGAAGATCAAATTAAAGAGTCCCTTATTTCTGAAAATGCAACACCATTAGTTATATCTAAAAATTTAGCAGAAATTAAATCTATCAGGGTTAGCAACAAAAACCCTAACCGTCTCGTATTAGGCGCAGACAGTGTAATTTCATTAAACAATAGATTGATTAATAAACCAAAATCTAGAGAAGAAGCTTTGAAGATTTTAAAAGAATTAAATAATTTAAAACATTACCTTATAAGCTCAGTCTGTATTTCAAAAAATGGTTCAATGATTTGGAATCATTCCGATACATCAGAACTAAAAATGAAAAATTATGCTGAAAATGACCTAATAGAGTATCTAAATAAAATTAAAACCGAAACTTTGTTAATGTACGGTGTTTATCAAATAGAAGCCGATGGCTTGAATCTCTTTGAATATATTAAAGGAGACAAAGACTCTATAATGGGTTTGCCTATAAAACAGATAATGAACTATATTAAACAATATACTAAATGAAAAAAAAATTATTTGCTATTATTGGAAACCCTATCTCTCATTCGCTATCACCGGTTTTGCATAACTATTGGTTTAATAAATATAAAATCGAAGCAAGTTATTCCTTGTTAAACGCAGAGGAAAAGGATTTAGAGAGCGTTGTTAACAAGATAAGAAACAAAGAGTTAAATGGAATAAATGTAACTTTACCTTATAAACAAAAAATAATTCCTTTTGTTGATCAGTTAATCAATGACGCTAAATCTACTAATTCTGTAAATACAATTGTTCTAGATGATACGAATACGCTTGTCGGAGAGAATACAGATGTTTTTGGTTTACAAGCAGCTTACTTAAAAGAAATTAATTATATAGAAAATAAAAAAGTTTTAGTTATCGGAGCTGGAGGAGTTTCACCATCTGTTATTTTTTCACTGGAAAAGTCGAAGGTCAAAGATATTACCATCGTAAATCGTACCTACGAAAAATCTATTTTTTTAAAAAAAAAATTTAATTATTTAAATATTTTAGAATGGAAATCTCTTAGTCAAGAGATAAGAAAATATGATATTATTATCAATGCTACTAGCCTTGGATTGAAGAATGGGGATGATTTTGAATTTAATTTTGAAAATGTTAAAGATAATTTAATATATATAGACACAATTTATAATCCCATAGAGACAAAAACTTTGAAATTTCTTAAAGAAAAAAAAATAAAAACGTTTAATGGTTTAGATATGTTTATTTATCAAGGTCAAAAATCTTTTTACTTATGGAACAAGATAAATCCTGAAATTGACAATCATTTAATTGATTTATTAATTTCAAAATTAAAATGATAAAAATTGGAATTACAGGATCGGTTGCGTCTGGAAAATCAACAGTTGCAAAAATATTAGCAAGTAGAAAATATCCAATATTCGATGCAGACATAGAGGTTAAAAAAATTTATCAAAAAAGATTATTTAAAAAAAAGATCTATGAAAAATTAAATGTCACTAACAAGAAAGAAATGAAAAAGATGGTTATTAACCAGCCGAAAAAATTAACAATTTTAGAACAGATTATTCATCCACTAGTTAGAAAAAAATTAAAAGATTTTGTGAAAAAAAACAGAAGAAAAAAAATTTTAATATTTGAAATTCCACTTTTAGTAGAAAGTAAATTAATGAATAACTTTCATAAAGTAATATTTGTAAATTGTAAAAAAAATATAAGATTAAAAAGATTCCAGAGTAAAGGAAAAGAAAAGAAACTTTTTAACATATTGGATAAAAGACAGCTAAAACCCAAAAAAAAAATTGAATCAAGCAACTATGTTATTAACAATAATTTTTCTATTAAAATATTAAAACACAATGTTAAAATAATGTATAAATTGCTTTTAAAAAATAAATGAAAATATGAATGAAATATTTTTAGACACAGAAACTACAGGACTATCTTTCAAAGACGGTCACCGAATAGTCGAAATAGCATGTATAGAAACCAAAGATCTAATTCCCACAAATAAAATTTTTCATAAACTTATAAACCCAGAGCGAGATGTACCTCAAGAGGCATTTAAAATTCATGGATTTTCAAAAGATTTTTTAAGTAATCAAGAAACATTTAAACAAGTAGCAGATGAATTCTTGAGATTTATTAAAGGAAAAAAATTAATAATTCACAACGCAAGCTTTGATTTAGGTTTTTTAGACGGCGAGTTGAGCTTCATAAAAAAAGAATTAATTGAAAAAACATTAGTTATTGATTCCTTAGAAGTTGCTAGAAATAAATTTCCTGGACTCTCAAATTCTTTAGATGCTTTATGTAGAAGATTTAATATTGATCTTTCCAAGAGAACAAAACACAATGCTTTATTAGATTGTGAGCTACTAAGAGAGGTCTATATTAATTTATTAGATGCCAAAGAACCTAAGTTTAATTTATCCTTTACTGGCCAAGATGAAAAGAAATCTGAGATTAAAAATAAAAAATATAATAAAACTGTTTTAAAATTATCAGAAGCAGAGTTAAAAAAACATAAAGAATTTATTAAATCTGAGTTTAAAAAAAACTTTTATTGAATTTTTTTTTGATTGTAAAGTTTTTCAAAATCAACATACTTATTAATTTTAATTTCTTTAAATCCTGAGTTTTCAAAAATAAAAACAAATATATTTCTTAGTTCAGGGTAAATTTGAGTAGGTACATCGATTAATATTATTTTTTCAATTTCTTTTTTGTCAGTTATTTCTTTTTTAATTTCAATAATTGTAGAGAAGAGAATTTTTGTATCAATTATTTCAAAATTATCTTTAACAGGTGATAAGCTTAGACTTGTTTGCACTTCAACAATTTTTTCTTTTACCTGACTACTTTTAATGTCGATATTTATTTTATAATTTGAAATATTTTTAGATAGTAAAAAAAAAGCTTTTGGATTAGGTATGTTAAAATTTAAATTTTTAATATACTTACCTATTATTTTATAATTCATCTTTTTTATCTTCTACAATCTCGCCGTCCAAAGTACTTTTATCTTCTTGTTTGGGTGATATATTTTGGTTTTTTACAAAAAAACTAATTAAGATTTTTCTAGTAAAAGGTATTAAAATTAAAAAACCTATAGTATCAGTAAAAAAACCAGGAATGATTAGAAGCAAAGCTGCCATTGCAATAGATGCTCCAGAGATCATTTCATAAACCGGTATTTTATTCTGATATAAATTCATCACTCCAGATCTCATGGTCTTAATGCCTTCTATTTTTGCAAAATAAACTCCAATAACAGCAGTTAAAAAAATTAATGATACAGTATTTAGAGCTCCTATTGTCCCTCCAATCTTAATCATAAGGAAAACTTCTAATGCCGGGATACCTATAAATAGGAGTAAAAATGAGTTCATTTGTCTATTACAAAATTATATTATTAATGTATATTTATCAAACTATGAGTAACAATTTTGGATATATAGACATTATTTTGCTTGGAATGATAGCTGGTTTTATAATTCTAAGGTTAAGAAATATATTGGGTAGAAAAACTGGCCATGAACCAAAAATTTATCCAGATTTTACTGAGAAAAAATTTAATGTACCAAATAATAATATTAAAAATTTTAAACAAAATTACGATGTACTTGAAGGCGAAGAAAAAAAAGAATTTCTTAAAGGTGCAGAAATTGCCTATGAAACAATCCTCACGTCATTTGCAGATGGAGATAATAAAAAATTAAAAACTTTACTTACGCCTGATATGGCTACGAATTTTGAACATGCTATAAAAGAAAGAAATAAAGAAAATATAAAATCAGAATTCACGTTTATAGGTGTGAAAGAGTCCAATGTTGAGAAATATGAAAGAATTAAAAATGAACTATTTGCTTCCGTAAAATTTGTTTCTGAAGTTATTTCAGTTAAAAAAGATAAAGATGATAAAATAATTGAGGGTAATCCAGATAAAATAAAACAAGTTACAGACCATTGGAAATTTTCAAAAAATATATTAAAAAAAGGCCCTAACTGGTATTTATTTGAAATTGTCAGTAAGTGATAAAAAAGAAAAATATTTCTCAAAAAGATATTAATACCTGGAAAAACTATATTAAGAATCCTAGTGATATTTTCGATAAAGATAATATTCATAAAGAAAGACAATCGAAAAGCAGATTTAAGTATGATTTACATGGCTTTACCTTGTTAGATGCAAACAAAAAGACAAAAGAGATAATTTTATCATGTCTAGAAAAAAATTACGAAGAAATTTTATTAATTACAGGGAAAGGTATTCATTCAAATAATGAAAAAGACGTTTATGCCTCCGAGGAGTTAAGTAAGTTAAGGTACTCTGTGCCAGAATATATTAATTCAAATTCAGATTTATCTAAATATGTAGTGTCAATTTCAAATGCCGATAAAATAGATGGTGGGGACGGGGCAATTATAATTAAACTTAAAAAGTTATAGAATAAATTTAGATAAATCAGTATCTTTAACTAAATTTCCTAAATTTTCGTTAACATATTTTTTGTCGATAGTAATAGTTTCCCCAGCTTTATCTGTAGCATTAAAACTTATGTCATCTAACACTTTTTCGATGATTGTATGTAGTCTTCTAGCCCCAATATTTTCAACTGATGAATTAACCTCAGCAGATATTTTTGCCAACATATCTATTCCATCATCAGTAAATATGAGAGTTACATTTTCTGTTTTCAATAATTCTTTATATTGTTTAATTAAACTGTTATCTGGTTCTTTCAAAATTCTTTTAAAATCATTTTCATTTAAAGCATTTAATTCTACCCTAATAGGCAATCTACCCTGTAATTCAGGAAGAAGATCAGACGGTTTTGCTAACTGAAAAGCTCCAGATGCAATAAAAAGAATGTGATCTGTTTTAATTGGTCCATGCTTTGTGCTTACAGTTGTGCCTTCAATTAATGGCAACAAGTCTCTTTGGACTCCTTCTCTAGACACATCTCCCCCCACCCTATCACTTCTTGCTGAAACTTTATCTATTTCATCTAAAAATACTATTCCATTTTCTTCCGTTGCTTTTTTAGCTTCTTTTATAATTTTATCTTCTTCGATCATCTTGTCAGACTCTTGAGCAACTAAAATATCATGAGATTCTTTGACAGTCATTTTTCTCTTCTTGCCTTTTTTATTACCCATTGATTTTCCAAGTATATCCCCGAGATTAACCATGCCAACATTTCCACCTGGCATACCGGGAATTTCAAAACTTTGAAGACCAGAAGGCTTATCTTGAACTTCAATTTCTATTTCATTTTCATCTAGATCACCATTTCTCAATCTTTTTCTAAAACTTTCTTTTGTGGCGACACTTGCTTTACTTCCTACCAATGCGTCTAATACTTTGTCTTCCGCCTTGAGCTCAGCTTTTGCTTTAACCTCTTTTCTTCTTTTCTCTCTTTCCATAGCGATAGCTATCTCAATTAAATCTCTAACTATTTGTTCAACATCTCTCCCAACGTATCCAACTTCTGTAAATCTTGTAGCTTCGACCTTAATAAACGGTGCTTCTGCTAATTTTGATAATCTTCTTGAAATCTCAGTTTTACCTACCCCAGTTGGTCCAA
>NHHC02000006.1 GCA_002169935.2 Candidatus Pelagibacter sp. TMED153
AAATGAGGATTGATAATGTTTTGAGACTACCTGAGACTGTCTGAGACTCTAATCTTGCTGTATCCCTAGGGTTTTAAGTCCTTTGTGTCTACCAATTTCACCACGAGGGCACATTATTAATTTAATAATGACATTTATATTATTTTATTAATCTTATAAAGTATTATTATCTAATGAAAAAAATCTTACTTTATAACTCTGGTGGTGGTTTAGGAGATTCTATTCAATTATTTACTCTAATATTAAGCTTGCAAAATCATTTTAAGTCCTCAGAATTTTTTTACTTAGGAGCTCACGAAAATCATTTTCAGGGCAAATTAAAAGAATTTAACATTAATGTTAAATCATTAGATTTAGGTTTAAAGTATTTTGGTTTCAGATGGTGGCACTTTTTAATGACTAAAAAAAGATTTATTGATAAAGATTTAGAAAAAATTGATTTAATTATAGATCTTCAATCCAAACTAAGAAATACAATAATTTTAAATAAGATACCTCATGATCACTTTTATTCATCTACTTATGGATTTAAATTTTGCACAAAAAAAGCGGAGTACTCATCTGGAGAGCATCTTAAAAATTTAAGTAATTTTTTAAATACAAATATTAAAATAGCGAAATTTAATATAAATAATATAGATGAAAAATACAAACTCGAAGCAAAAAGATTATTACCTGATAAAAATTATGTGGGCTTTTCTTTAACTCAGGGAAATCTTTATAGAGAAAAAAGATGGTCTATAGATAATTTCATAGAACTTGCAACTAAGATAAATGAAAAAAAAAAAGTTCCTGTATTTTTTATAGAAAAAAAAGAAAGTGATTTAATCAGTAAAATTAAATTTAAGTTACCAAACGCTTTATTTCCTGAACATTATTCTAGCCTCTCCTGCCCAGCTCTAGTAACAGCATTGGCTACTAGATTAAATTTAGCTATATCTATTGATAACGGAGTTATGCACATGATGGGCCTAGCGAATATACCAATGATTACTTTATTTGGACCAACTGACTCTGAAAAATTTTCTCCAAAAATTGATACGATTCAAATCTTAGATAGCAAAAAGATTTACAAATCTAAAAACATCAATTCTATCACTGTGCATGATGTTTATAAATTAATTTAAATCTTCAGTATTTTAATTTTTTTTAATTTAACTAATTTAATTAAATCTTTATTAACGTTTAACAGCTTTATTTTTGACGTTGATCTACTTACAATCGAAACACCTATTTTTCCTAATCTAAAAAAAGGATAGCTACCGATATCAACAAATTTTTTATATTTTTTTTGTATAAGAGTTAATTGTTTAGAAATATTACTTTCTACAGTAAAAATATTTAGAGTTTTGCTATGTATTTTCGAGCCTTTGATTAAATAATTTTTACAATTTTCAATCATTGAATTTAAAATAGATGGCACACCTGGTAAAGAAAATACATTTTTAATAATGAAACCAGGAGCAGCACTAGAGGGATTGTAAATTAATTTTGAACCTTTTGGCATTTTAGCCATTTTTTTTCTTCCATCATTAAATTTTGATTTTCCATAATAATTTTCTAAAATTATAAATGCTTCTTTATGGTATTCATATTTTGTTTTGAAAGCTTTTGAAATTGATTTTGCAGTTATATCATCATGAGTTGGACCTATGCCTCCAGTGGTAAAAACATAGTTAAATTTTTTCGACAGTTCTAAAATATTTTTGATTATTATATTCTCTAAATCAGGAATAATCCTTACTTCATTTACTGATATACCACATCTAGAGTTCAACCAATTCGATATAAATGCAACATTTTTGTCTTGAGTCCTTCCAGAGAGGATTTCATTTCCAATGATTAAAATTGCAGCATTTACTTTTTTGTTCTTTTTCTTCATAAATTGATAATTATATATGAACTTTGAAAATAAATTAATATCAGGAGTATTTATAAAAAGATACAAGCGTTTTTTTGTTGATGTCTGCGTTAAAAATAAAATAATTACTGCTCATTGTCCAAATACTGGATCGATGCAAGGCCTTTTAAAAGAAGGAAATAAAGTTTGGTTGAGCCTATCTAATAATCCTAATAGAAAGTTAAAATATACTCTTCAAATCATTGAAGAGAACGGATCAAAAGTTGGAATTAACACTCATTTAACTAATAAAATTGTTTTTGATGCATTGGATAACAATCTCATAAAGGAAATTGACAAAAATATTAGTATCAAACCAGAAGTAAAATTTGGAGATAAAACTAGGTTTGATTTTTTAGTTACGAAAAAAAACTTTAAAGCTTTTATAGAAGTTAAGAATGTTACATTATCAAGAAAAGCAAAAATAGCAGAATTTCCTGATGCTGTAACATCAAGAGGTGCTAAACATATTGAAGAGCTCAATAAAGCAAGTAAAAAGGGTTATAAAATCTTTATTGCATTTATTATTCAACGTGAAGATTGCAAGGAGTTTGCTATTGCTAAAGATATAGATCCAAAATATTCAGAATTATTAACCAAGTCTATAAAAAAAAAACTAAACATACTCTGCTATGATTGTAAATTTTCATCAAAAGGAATAAAACTTAATAATAGAATAAAATTTAAAATTTAATGAATATAAATATAAAAGAGTCATTTGAGAGAACTAGAGTAGCTGGATCTATTGCGGCGGGAGCGCTTGATGAGGTAGCCAAGGTAGTTAGACCTGGTATTACAACCGGCGAAATAGATAATATATGTTACGAGTTTATAAGTGATCACGGTGCTTACTCTGCACCATTATTTTATAGAGGTTTTCCCAAATCATCTTGCACATCTGCAAATCATGTTGTCTGTCATGGAATTCCATCAGATAAAACTTTAAAAGAAGGCGACATACTTAATGTAGATGTTACTGCTGTTAAAGATGGCTGGCATGGCGACACTAGTAGAATGTTTCAAGTTGGAAAAGTATCGGTGAAAGCAAAAAAATTAATAGAAATAACATACGAATCAATGATGAAAGCAATTAAAATAATAAAAGAAGATATTCAATTAGGAGATATTGGTTCAACTATACAAGAACACGTAGAAGCAAATGGATTTTCAGTTGTTCAAGATTTTTGTGGCCATGGTATTGGTCAAAAGTTTCATAAAGAGCCTAATATCTTACATTATGGAAAAAAAGGAACTGGTGAAAAAATAAAAAATGGGATGATTTTCACAGTTGAACCAATGATAAACTTTGGCAACTACGAAACCAAAGTATTGAATGATGGATGGACTGCCGTTACAAAAGATAAATCACTCTCAGCACAATTTGAACATACTGTTGGTGTAACAAAAGATGGGTACGAAATTTTTACTCAGTCGCAAAAACTTAGTTAGTTTGTAAAAATGATTGAAAGATATTCTAGAAAAGAACTAAAATCTATTTGGGAAGACTATAATAAATATTCAATTTGGCTTGATATCGAGTTAGCTGCTGCAGAGTCTATGGAAAAATTAAAAATTATTCCAAGAGGTGTTGTTAAAAAAGTTAAATCAAAGGCAAAAATTGATGTAAAGAGAATTTTAAATATAGAAAATAAAGTCAAACATGATGTTATAGCATTCTTAACTTCTATTACAGAAAAAGCTGGTAAAGAAGCTAGATATCTTCATAAAGGTATGACTTCTTCTGATATTTTAGATACTTGTTTTAATCTTCAATTAAAACAATCCGGAGAAATATTATTAAAAGATATTGATGAATTATTAAAATCTATTAAAAAACAATCTGTCAAACATAAATTTACTTTATGTATCGGCAGAAGCCATGGGATACATGCAGAACCAATTACTTTTGGTTTAAAGATGTTAACTTTTTACCAAGAATTCTTAAGAAATAAAAAAAGATTAGAAAGTTCTATAAAAGAAATATCTACTTGTGCAATTTCCGGGGCAGTTGGAACATTTGCAAATATAGACCCTAGAGTTGAAAATTATGTTGCTAAAAAATTAAAACTTAATGTAGAGCCTGTTTCTACACAAGTTATTCCTAGAGATAGACACGCACAATTTTTTTCAACATTAGGAATTATTGCTAGTTCAATTGAGAGATTTGCAATAGAAATTAGACACCTTCAAAGAACTGAAGTCTTAGAAGTTGAAGAATTTTTTGGAAAAAAACAAAAAGGATCTTCTGCAATGCCTCATAAAAAAAATCCAATCTTAAGTGAAAATTTAACTGGACTCGCAAGATTGATAAGATCGAGTGTGGTTCCAGCGTTAGAAAATGTTGCACTATGGCACGAAAGAGATATTTCGCATTCAGCTGTCGAAAGAAATATTGGTCCCGACACCACTATAGCTTTAGACTTTGCTCTTTGTAGATTGAATAATGTAGTAAAAAATTTGAATATTTATCCAAAAAATATGATGAGAAACCTTAATATTACCAATGGAATTTTTTTTTCTCAAAGAGTTTTGCTGGAATTAACCGAAGTTGGTTTTACTAGAGAAGAAGCTTATAAAATAGTCCAAAAAAATGCTATGAAATCTTGGAATAATAACTCATTGTTTTATAATAACATTGTAAGTGATAAGAAAATTACAAATAAAATACCTGTTAATAAGCTTAATAAATTATTTAATTTTAGTTATCATACTAAAAAAATTAATATAATTTTCAGAAGAAGTTTAAATAAATAAATCTAATATGAATAAAGGAAATAAATTATACGAAGGTAAAGCTAAAATTATCTATGAAACAAAAGACAAAAATTTAGTCATTCAACACTTTAAAGATGATGCTACTGCATTTAACAATTTAAAGAAGTCACAAGTTGACGGTAAAGGTGTTTTAAACAATAGAATTTCAGAGTATATCTTAAGTAACTTAGCACAATGTGGTATTAAAACTCATCTGGTTAAGCGACTAAATATGAGAGAACAATTGATAAGAAAAGCTGAAATATTTCCTATTGAATTCATAGTAAGAAATATTGCTACTGGTTCTTTAACAAAAAGACTTGATATTTCTGAAGGAACTGTTTTAGAAAAACCATTATTAGAATATTGTTATAAAAAAGATGAACTCCAAGATCCTATTGTTTCCAAGGAACATATTTACTCATTTGGTTGGGCAAACGAACAAGAAATAAAAGAAATTGATAAAATGACATTAAGAATAAATGATTTGTTGCTTGGAATGTTTAGAGGCGTGGGTATTAAATTAGTAGATTTTAAAATTGAATACGGTAAAGCCTGGAATAAAGATACAGAGAAAAAAGAAATAGTTTTAGCTGATGAAATTAGCCCTGATACTTGTAGACTCTGGGATGTTAAAACCGAAAAGAAATTAGACAAAGATAGATTTAGAAAAGATTTAGGCAATGTAATTCAAGGATATCAAGAAGTAGCAAGAAGATTAAACATTATGCCGGAGGAAACAAATATAAGCGAGGTTAATTTCGGTAAAACAACTTCAATTAAATTCAAAAAGAAATAAATTGAAATTTTCAGTTACAGTTACATTAAAAGATGATGTGCTAGATCCACAAGGTAAAGTTGTGCAAAATACTTTACAAAACCTTGGAATGGGCAACTTAAAAAGTATCAGACAAGGTAAATATTTTGAAATTGAATTAAATGATACCAATCAAAATCTTGCGGAAAAAAAAATAAACGAGATGTGTAAAAAACTTTTAGCTAATTTGATTATAGAAAACTTCAAGGTGACTAAAATTTAATGAATTCTTCCGTTATTGTATTTCCAGGATCTAATTGTGACAGAGACATATCTGTCGCTTTAAAAAAAATGCAATTTAAAAATCAAATGGTCTGGCACAAAGAAACAAAACTTCCTAAATCTGATTTGGTAGTTATTCCTGGAGGATTTTCCTATGGAGATTATTTAAGATCAGGTGCTATAGCTGGAAAATCATTGATTATAAAAGAAGTGGTAAAAGCAGCTAATGATGGTTGCTTGATACTAGGAATTTGTAATGGTTTTCAAATACTAACGGAAACAGGTTTGCTTAAAGGAGCTTTGTTAAGAAACAAAAATTTAAAATTCATCAATAAAGACATAAATATTAAAGTAATGAATAATGAAACTAAATTTTCGAATAAATATAAAAAGGACCAAATCTTAAAGATTAATATTGCTCATAATGAAGGAAATTATTATACAAACTCAGATCATTTAAAAGAATTAAAAAATCAAAACTTAATAGCATTTAAATACTGTGATGGAGATGGACAAATAAATGAAAAATCTAATCCTAATGGTTCTCTAGAAAATATTGCTGGAATATTTAATTCAAAAAAAAATATATTAGGAATGATGCCCCACCCTGAAAGAATGGTAGACAACTTAATCTCCAATACTGATGGGATTAATTTATTTTCAAGTTTAATTAATTGATAAATAATGAAAATTACTAAGCAAGTGGTTGAAAAACATGGTTTGAAAGCAGAAGAATATTCAAATATTAAAAAACTTCTAAAAAGAGAACCAAATTTATTAGAACTGGGTATTTTTTCTGCTATGTGGAATGAGCATTGTTCTTATAAATCTTCAAGAAAACATCTAAAGAATTTACCCACAAAAGGAGAACGAGTAATTCAAGGCCCTGGAGAAAATGCTGGAGTAATTGATATCGGAGATGATGATGCAATTATATTTAAAATTGAAAGCCACAACCACCCTTCTTACATCGAACCTTATCAGGGAGCAGCTACCGGTGTTGGTGGAATTTTAAGAGATGTATTTACAATGGGAGCGAGACCCATAGCTCTTTTAAATTCAATTCATTTTGGTTCACCTGAGCACTTTAAAACAAAAAATTTATTAAACGGCGTTGTTTCAGGAATCGGTGGATATGGAAATTGTATAGGAATTCCTACTGTAGGTGGAGAAACAAAGTTCAACAGCACTTATAATGAAAACATTTTAGTCAATGCTATGGCGGTTGGTCATGCCAAAAAAGATAAAATTTTTTATTCCAAAGCTAAAGGATTAAATAAGTCTGTTGTTTATGTAGGATCAAAAACAGGTCGCGATGGTATTCACGGTGCTTCTATGGCTTCAGCAGAATTTGATGAAGATTCTGAAGAAAAAAAACCAACTGTACAAGTAGGAGATCCTTTTACAGAAAAATTACTAATGGAAGCCTGTTTGGAATTAATGAAAGATAATTCCATAATTTCTATTCAAGATATGGGTGCTGCAGGTCTTACATCTTCAAGTGTTGAAATGGCTTCAAAAGGTGAATTAGGGATTGAACTCCATTTAGACAAAGTACCTTGCAGAGAAGAAAATATGACACCATACGAAATGATGTTATCTGAAAGTCAGGAAAGAATGTTGATTATTTTAGAGGATGGAAAGGAAAATAGTGCGAGAAAAATATTTGAAAAATGGGATCTTGATTTTGTTGTAATAGGTAAAACAACAAATACTAATAAACTAATACTTAAATATAATAACAAGGTTGAAGGTGAAATTCCTATAGACTCACTGGCTTCTAAAGCACCTGTTTATGATAGAGAATGGAACAAAAAAAAACTACCTAAAAGTAAATTTGATTTTAGAAATGTAAAAAAGATTAAGATAAAAGACGCTTTAATAAAAATATTGTCATCAGCAAATCATTCAAATAAAAATTGGATTACTGATCAATATGATCAAATGGTCATGTGTGATACTGCTCAAAAGTCAGGTGCAGATGCTGCTTTAATAAGAATTCATAATAAAGAAAAAGCTATTGCTGTTTCTGTCGATTCTTCAGCAAATTATTGTAAAGCTCATCCTTTGACAGGGGGGAAACAAATTGTTTGTGAAAATTGGAGAAATTTAATCTCTGTAGGTGCTAAACCTATAGCTATAACAAATTGTTTAAATTTTGGTAATCCTGAAAACCCAAAAATAATGGGTGAGTTTGCAGAGTGTTTAAATGGCATAAAAGAGTCATGTGAGTTTTTAAATTTTCCAGTAGTTTCTGGTAATGTATCTTTTTATAATGGAACAAATAAAAAGAATATTTCACCCACCCCAGTAATTGGTGGAATAGGATTAGTTCAAAAGTTAAAAAAACCAATGAGTCATCAATTTAAAAAATTAAATAATAATATTTTTTTAATTGGAAAAACTTTCGGCCATTTAGAGCAAAGTGTTTTTCTTGAGGAAATTTACTCAATTACTGATGGTCCTCCCCCTGAAATAAATTTAACAAATGAAAAAAATAATGGACAAAGTGTTTTAGAAATCATAAATAAAAACTTAGCTGAGTCGGTACATGATGTTTCTAGTGGAGGTTTGCTTGTAGCTCTAGCGGAAATGTCCATGGCGAGTGACTGCGGTGTTTTAATCAATAAACCAAAAAAATTAATGAATTTGTTTAAATATTTTTTTGGAGAAGATCAAAGCAGATATATATTAGAAATTGATAAAGAAAATAGCAATAAAGTAGAGAAAATATTAAAAAATAATAATATTTTTTACGAAAATATTGGTGTAACTCAAAAAGATTATTTTGAGATTGAAAAAGAAATGAAAATTAGTGTTAAAGATCTGTATAAAACTAACAATCAATGGTATAATAATTACTAATGGCTTTACCAGCAGAAGAAATTAAAAAACTTATTATTTCCTCAATTCCAGATGCATCGATAGAAATTAAAGATCTCATGGGCGACAATAATCACTATTCAGCAATAATTAAATCTAAGATATTCAATGGTTTAAGTAAAATTGAACAACATAAATTAGTATACAAATCACTTAGAGGAAAGATGGGAAATGAACTACATGCGCTATCAATTACAACAGAAGGAAAATAATGGAAATAAATGAGAAAATAAAAAAATTAATTGATGAAAATGATGTTTGTTTGTTTATGAAAGGAACACCTGATGCTCCACAATGTGGATTCTCAATGGCAGTGTCAAATGTGCTTAAACATTTAAAAGTAAATTATAATGGTATTAATGTTTTAGAGGATCAAAATTTAAGGGAAGGAATAAAGGTGTTTAGTGATTGGCCAACTATCCCTCAGTTATATGTAAAAGGAGAATTTGTTGGTGGATGCGATATAATTAAAGAAATGTTTGAAAAAGGAGAGCTTAGTTCTCTTTTAAAAGAAAAAAAAATAATTTAATTAAATTTTCTCTATAAAACAAATATCAGAATTTTTTAAGTTACCTTTATAGGTAATAATTTTGCCTATATTATTCTGTAAATAAATTTGATCATCGCTGCTAATAATACTTGAACTAAATAATTTTTTTTCTTTTAAATTTTTTAATACTTGATCAATCATAATGTGTTTTATATTTCTGTTTTGTTCATAATAATTTGGATATTTAAAATCCTCGATAATATAAATTCCTCCCTTTCTAAGGTACCTAAATAAAATTTTTAAACTAAGTAATATATCACTTAAATAATGAGAACCATCATCGATAATAACATCAAAAAAATTTGAATTTGATCCTAAGTTTATTTTTTTTAAAATTTTTTTTAATTTTTTTTCGTTATTAATATTCAATCCATAAACATGAATATTTTTAGACATAAAAACAAATTTAGATATATTTATGTCGAAACAATATACTGAACAATTTTTAAAATATTTTATAAAAGCAGCAGCTGAAGCTCCTGCGTAAGAACCAATCTCTAAAAATTTAATTTCTTTTTCTTTTAGATGTTTTAAATGTTGAGTATAAAAATCAGAAAAGCCATGCCCTCGACTTTTTGTTATTTTAAAATAATTTGCTTTATCGCTACCATAATAATGAAATAATTCATCTAAAGTACTTTTACTAATACCATCAAAGTCAATATTAGTTTTTTTTTTGATTTTATATAAAATTTTTCTTTTGAGTAGACTAAATAAATTCAATTATCTAGAGTAATATTCTATAACAAGGTTTGGTTCCATTATTACAGGATAAGGAACTTCTGAGAATTTTGGAACTCGCACTAGTTTAGCAGTTTTGTTTTTATCGTCTAATTGAATGTACTCGGGTACGTCTCTTTCCTTGCTTTGTAGTGCTCCATCAATAAAAGTTAGTTTTTTTGATTTTTCTCTAACTTCAATTAAATCTGTATCATTGACTAAGTAACTAGAGATATTCACTCTTTTCTTATTAACTTTTATATGTCCATGATTAATCATTTGTCTTGCAGAAAAAACTGTAGTTGCAAATTTTGCTCTGTAAATCACAGTGTCTAATCTGCTTTCGAGTAATGCTATTAAATTTTCAGTCGTATCGCCTTTTTTAGCAAGAGCTTTTCTATAAATATTCCTAAATTGTCTTTCGTTTATGTTTCCATAATAGGCTTTAAGTTTTTGTTTGGCTTGCAATTGAGTTCCATAATCAGTTGGTTTCCCTTTTTTGTTTTGGCCATGTTGTCCTGGAGGATATGCTCTAGAATTAAAAGGACTCTTAGGTCTTCCCCATAAGTTAGCTTTTAACCTACGATCAACTTTATGTTTAGATTTGAGTCTTTTTGTCATATTTAAATGATG
>NHHC02000046.1 GCA_002169935.2 Candidatus Pelagibacter sp. TMED153
ATATTTTCCGGTTAATCCACCACAGTTACTCCAAATTAATGGACCGGGAGGGCAATGCCCTTAAAACTGTGTGCGAAATTAGTTACTGATATATACAACCAAGATAAAAAATCAACTGTCTAAACAGTTATTTTTTTTACGTATTCCTTACTTTTTATAGCTTTTAGCTGATTAAAGTCAAATTTTCTCGCATTTTCTAGATCGTATCGAATTTTTTGATTTTTTTTGTTTATGATCAAACTTATTTCTGTCTGACCTTTTTTAGTCAAAAGTTCTTTTATTTCTTTTATATTATAATTTTCCTTCAATTCAATTGTTACTTTTGAATATGGTTTATTAATTAAATCATCAAGACTTAATATCTTTCTAATATTTATTCGTCTCTTAGATATGTCTGTTATAGATTTGTCTTTTTGTAATGTTAAAATAAAAGATTCAGATTCTTTTATAATATCTCTATTCTGAATTAAAATTTCAGCAAATAAGAATAGTTCGAACTCCCCTTTATTATCGCTAAATTTGATAATTGCAAAAGGTGTTCCCTTAGCGCTTTTTTTCTCTTGTATAGACATTATAGTGCCCGCTACTAAAGCCTCACTTTCATTATTTTCTAAAAATTCCTTATAAGAAGTAATCTTTAATTGATTAAAAATTTCATTGAATTCATTCAGAGGGTGATCTGAAATATAAAAGCCTAATGATTTAAACTCTTCTAATAAAAGTTCTTTCTTAGTCCAACTTTCAGACTCGTTATAATCAAATTTATTTTTTATATCGTTATTATCATTAAATAAATTTGTTTGATTGCTTAATTTGTCATCATTTATATTTTTTATCTGTTGAATAATTTTTGGTATAGAGTTTAAAATTTTATTTCTATCTGCATCAAATTCATCAAAAGCACCAGATTTAACAAGACCTTCTAATTGAAGTTTATTGACATCTTTAGCATCTACTCTATTAATGAAGTCTACTAAAGATTTGAATTTACCATTTTTTTCTCTTTCATCTATTATATTTGATATTGCTTCAAACCCTACATTTTTAACTGCACCTAGACCATAATAAATCTTATTTGTTTCAGTTTTAAATTCTGCAAAACATTCATTAATATTAGGTCTGACTATTTTTATTTTTAGTCTTTTTAATTCTTCTACAAACTCTCTTAATTTTGAAGTGTTTGTTAATTCTGTTGACATTGTTGCTGCTATAAAATCTTCTTTATAGTGCGTTTTCAAAAATGCTGTTTGATAAGCTATTAGCGCATACGCAGCAGCATGACTTTTATTAAATCCATATTGAGCAAAAGGTTCGATTTTAGTAAAAACAAAGTTTGCTACATCTTTGCTAATTCCATTTTTAATTGCTCCATTAATAAATCTTTCTTTTTGTTTATCTAATTCTGCCTTTTTCTTTTTTCCCATAGCTCTTCTTAAAATGTCTGCTTCACCAGCAGTAAAACCTGCTAGTGTTTGAGCAATTTGCATAACTTGTTCTTGATAAATAATAATACCGTAAGTTGGTTTTAATATTTTTTCTAAAGTAGGATGAATATAATCTGGTGTTTTAATTCCATTTTTACAATCATTATAAACTGGAATATTGCTCATTGGACCAGGTCTATAAAGAGCAACTAATGCTATAATATCATCAAATCTATTAGGCTTCATTTGTTTGATGGCCTCTCTCATCCCTGTACTTTCTAATTGAAATAATCCTATGGTTTCACCAGTGGATAAAAGATTATAAACTTTTTTATCTTCAAGATTAATTTTACTTATATCTAAATCTATTTTTTTTAAGTTTAATCTTTTTAAAGTTTTGTTAATTACTGTTAAAGTTTTTAGACCGAGTAAATCAAATTTAACTAAACCCGCGTTCTCTGAAGAATACATATCGTATTGAGTTGAGGGTAAGATAAGATTTGAGGTTTGATCAACATAAAGAGGAAATTGTTCAGCTAGTTTGTTGCCTGCAATTACTACTCCCGCTGCATGAGTTGCCATATTACGATTTAAACCTTCTAGCTTCAAAGAAAGATTTATAAGCTTTTTAACTTTAATATTGTTTTTAATCTCTTCTTTAAAACGTGGTTCTCTATCGATTGACTCTTGAAGAGTTAGAGGCCTAGATGGATCAAAAGGTACCATTTTGCAGATTCTATCAACATGACCATAAGATAGTCCTAAAACTCTTCCTACATCTCGTAACGCCATTCTGGCTTTTAATTTTCCAAATGTAATTATATGTGCTACGCCACCTTTGTACTTTGATTTTAAATATTCAAAAACTTTATCTCTTTGCTCTTCACAAAAATCTATATCAAAGTCTGGCATAGAAATTCTGTCAGGATTTAAAAATCTTTCAAAAATTAAATCAAATTCTATAGGGTCAAGATCAGTAATATCCAGCGAGTAAGCAACTAATGAACCGGCGCCTGATCCTCTTCCAGGTCCTACAGGAATAGATTTTTTTTTTGCCCATTTAATATAATCAGATACAATTAAAAAGTAACTTGCATAATTCATTGAATTAATAATGGAAAGTTCATGTAATAATCTATCTTCGTAAATTTTCTTTAACTCATCAGAAGATTTGTTTTTGTTTTTCTTAAGAATAAAGTTATTTAGTCTTTCTTCTAAACCTTTTTTAGCTTGATCCATAAGTTCATTTTCAACTGATATTTCTTTATTGTTAGATATAGATGGTAAAATAGGTTTTGATTTTTTTGGTTTAAAACTGAATCTCAAAGGAAAATTATAATTATTCTCTAATGCTTCCGGTAAGTCTTTATATAACTCAAGTACTTCTTCGTTTGTTTTTAAATAATGCTGGTTACTATATCTAAATCTATTTTTGTCATCTATGAACTGTTTTTCACCTATACATATTAAAGCATCATGAGCTTCGGCCATACTAGGATCTAAATAATAGACCTCTTGTCCAGCAATTAATGGAAGATCGTATAAGGACGAAAGTTTTAATAAATAATCTTCATAATTTTTTTCTTGATTTTCTCCATGTCTTTGAATTTCAATATATAATCGATCCTCAAAAGAAGATTTAAGTTTTTTAATTATATTCTCAAAATATTTTAATTTATTGGCATAAAACAGCTTTCCAAAAAAATTATTATAATTACCAGTAAGTATTATTAAATCCTCATTGTTAGAAACTAAATCATCTATTTCACAATAAGAATCATAGGAATTGTTTTCTTTTAAATAACTTAGAGAAGATAATTTGGTTAAATTTTTATAACCCTGCTCTGATGTTGCGTATAATGTTATTTTTCCAATATGATTATCACTTAAGATATTTACTTGAGTTCCAATAATAGGTTGGGTACCGACTTTGCTTATTTTTTCTGCAAATTCTAAAGCTCCACACAAATTATAACTATCTGCGAGACCTATAGCTTTAATTTTTTTTATTTTACAATAATCTGCCAATTCATCAATTTTAATCGCCCCTTCGCAGATTGAATATTGTGTGTGTACTTTAATGTTGTTAAATTTTTTATTATGAACGTGCATTAGCACGTTTTATATTACCTTTAGAAATACTCAACTTATAATCCGCCTTGTTAGCAAGTTCTCTATTGTGAGTTGCAAAAACTACAGCTTTGTTTAATTTTTTTAATTTTAAAAAATAAGAAAATATATTTTCTGAAGTTTTGTAATCTAAATTTCCGGTAGGTTCATCTGCTAAAATTAAATCAGTTTCAGAAATTAATGCTCTTGCAATAGCTACTCTCTGTTGTTCTCCGCCCGACAACTCATTCGGAAAATGATTTTTCCTATTTATAATTTTTACATCTTTTAGAATTTTTGTAGCTTTTTCAATTGAAGTATTAGTTTTTTCTCCCTTAATTATTAAAGGCATTGTTACATTCTCTAGAGCAGTAAAATCTGTAAGAAGATTATTATCTTGAAAAATAATTGATATATTCTTTCTCCTTATTTTATCTTTTTCATCTTCGCTAAAGTCTTGAGTATTTTTATTATTTAATAATATCTTTCCCTTAGTGGGATCATCTAATAATGCGAGCAAATGTAAAAAAGAAGATTTTCCAGACCCTGATGGCCCAACTAAAGCAATTAAATCTCCCCGTTTTATTTTTATATTTACATTTTCAAATAGATCAATAATTCCATTTCTATGCTCGTAAGTTTTTTTTAAGTTAACTGTTTCTAATATAATTTTAGTCATATTTTAATGCTCGAAATGTTTTCATTTTTGAAATTCCCATAGCAGGTATATATGAAGCTAAAGCAGATATAAATAAAGAGAATATAAATATGATCGCAATTGAATAGAAACTAATTTCACTAGGAAGTTTTTCTAACAAATAAACATCTGAAGGAAATATTTCTAAATTAAAAAAACTTGATAAAATATTTCGTATTTTTTCAATATTCAAAGAAAATATTATACCCAATAAAATTCCAGCAATAGTCGCAGAAAATCCAATTGTAAAACCAGTTAAAAAAAATGATTTTTTTATAGAATTATTGCTGAATCCTAAGGTTTTTAAAATGGCAATTTCTTTTGTTTTGTTTTTTATTAAAATAGTTAATCCTGAAATAATATTAAATGCAGCTACTATTAAAATTAACGTTAATATAATAAACATAACATTTCGTTCTACCTTTAATGCGCTAAAAAAAGATTTATTTAAATCTGACCAAGAATAAACAAAATAGTTCTCATTTAATTTTTGTATTTTATCTTTAAATATGTTGGCTTTCATCGGATCTTTTAAATAAATTTCTAGATTTTGTTCATATTCTTCTTTATCAAAAATAGATAGAGCGTCAAAAAGGTTTAAAAAAACAAAGTTTTGATCAAATTGATAAAAACCTGTGTTGAAAATACCTGCTATGGTTAAAGTTTCTTGTTTCGGCAAACCTCCAAATGGTGTGGTTACAAAAACTGAGGACATTAAATTAATTTTATCACCTACTTTTAAATCAAGATTAAATGCAAGTTCTGCGCCAATATAAGCAGTATTTTTTTTAAATTTTTCCAAATCTCCGTTTGAAATATTTTTCTTTAAAAAATTTATACTTTTTTGGTTTTTAGAATCTATTCCTTTGATAATAATACCTTTAGCGATATCTTTTCCAACCACAATCCCTTCTCCAGAATATGTTTTAGAAATAGTAATATCTTTATTTTTTTTTTTAAGCTTTTTTATAAATTCATCTTTAATATTAAAACCGTTAGATTCTATTATTATGTGAGGATTTAAACCTAAAATCTTTTTAGTCAAATCATTTTTAAATCCATTCATAACTGACATAACAATTATTAAAATTGCAACACCAAGCATAATTCCTAAAAAAGAAAAAATAGAAATTACTTTTAAGAAGCCTTCTTTTTTCTTTGGCCGCAAATTTCTTAATGAAATTAATCTTTCTGCTTTAGTAAACAATTTATTTTTTTTTAAGTTGAGACTTAATATTTTCCAAATTTAGCATTTCATTTTTTGAATTCAATTCTTTGAACTCGAACTTATCTTGTTCTGATTTAGAACCTATTATTATCTGGTAAGGAATACCTATTAAATCATGTTTTTTAAATTTATTGGACATACTTTCATCTACATCATCTAACAATACGTCAATATTTTGTTTTTTTAATTCTTTATAAATTTTTTCTGCTTTTTCCATATTTTCATTATTGTTTTTGCTAATACTAGGTATGATAACCACATCAAATGGAGATATAGATTTAGGCCATTTCATTACATTTTTATTATAATTAGCTTCTATAGTGGCCCCTACTAATCTTGAGATGCCTATTCCATAAGATCCCATTTTAACTGCAATTTTTTTTCCACCCTGTGTATCAATTAGGCAACTTAAAGGTTTAGAATATTTGTCACTAAAGTAAAAAATATGACCAACTTCTATTCCTTTTGTTTTAATTTGATTTTCTTTTTTTACTTTTTTATTAAAATCCGTTTCTTTATACTTATCATCTGTTACTGCATAAATTGATGAAAAATCTTCTCTCATTTTTTGTAAAGATTTGTCTGAAAAATCATACTTATTTAAATCTATTTCAAATATTTTTTTATCTGCATATATTTGACTTTCTCCTGTTTCTGCTAAAATTATAAATTCGTGAGATAAATCACCTCCAATTGGTCCAGTGTCTGCCGACATAGGTATTGCTTTTAAACCAAGTCGACTGAAAGTCCTTATATAAGAATAAAACATTTTATTATACGATTTTTTTGCATCTTCATCGCTTAAATCAAATGAATATGCGTCCTTCATATAAAATTCTCTGCATCTCATTACTCCAAATCTTGGACGTATTTCATCTCTAAATTTCCATTGTATATGATAGAGAATTTGAGGAAGAGATTTATAAGATTTAATACTTGATCTAAATATATCAGTTACTAATTCTTCATTAGTTGGTCCATATAACATTTCACGACCTTGTCTGTCTTTAATTCTAAGCATTTCTTCTCCGTAATCCTTATATCTTCCACTTTCTTTCCATATTTCAGATGATTGTATCGTTGGCATAAGCATTTCTTGAGCGCCAATTAAATTTTGTTCTTCTCTAACAATTTGTTCAATTTTCTTCATTACTTTAAATCCTAATGGTAACCATGAATAAATTCCTGCTGATGATTGTTTTATCATTCCTGCTCTTAACATTAGCTGATGAGATTTTATTTTTGCCTCAGCTGGAAGATCTTTCGTAATAGGTATAAAAAGTTTTGATAAATACATTATTGCAAAAAGTTCCTTAAATTTAGGAAATCATTATTTACTAAATAATATATCACAATAAATAGTATTGATGTAATTATAGTTGTTATTAAAAATTTTTTAGCTATTTTTGGGTTTTTTGGAGCTCCTGGATCAAACCCTTCGATACTATCTTTAAAAATTTCTTTTTTAGATTGAATCCCAAATGGTAAAACAGAAAAAAAAACTACCCACCAAATCATAACATAAATTATTATTGATCCTGTTATACTCATTAAATTCTAGCTATATTAATATTTGTAAAAGGCTTCTTTCCTGTTTTATCCTTAACTATTCTTCTGCAATTTTGTTTAATTGTTTCAATTAAATTTTTTTCTTGCTTCTTACTTTCTAGAGAAAAAGTCTTACAAATGCTAAAAATTTCATCTTCCATATCAAAAATAAAATTTTCTAAATCATTGCTTTCAGGTATTCCCTTGCATGAAATAATAGGTTTTTTAATTTTTCCATTGTTAGATAATATTAAAGTAATTTCTAAGTATCCGTTCATAGACAAGTTTTTTCTATCTTTAATTGATTTTGAATCTGCTTCTACGTTAAAATATCCATCTAGATATAATCTGCCCGTAGGTGCTTTATCGATGATCTCAGGTTTGTCACCCGGAAGCATCTTAATGATATCGCCATTTTCTATTAATAAAGTTTTAGGTACCTGCATTTCTTTAGCAAATGCAACATGTTCTTTCATGTGTCTATGTTCGCCATGAACAGGAATTATACACTTGGGTTTAACCCATTTATACATATCTTTAAGATCTTCTCTATTTGGATGCCCAGAAACATGTACAAATGCGTTTTCTTCGGTAATAATTTCAATATTATTCCTCACTATCAAATTTTGTAATTGGTATAATTTTTTTTCATTTCCTGGAATAATTTTAGATGAAAATAAAACACAATCGCCTTCCTCTATAAAAACTTCTGGATGAATGCCGTTTATAATTCTATTCATTGCTCCCATAGGTTCTCCTTGGCTTCCAGTCGCTAAATATAAAATCTTATTTTTTGAGATATTTTTAGCATCCTTGGGTTCAATTGGTTCAATTAGATTTCCTAAATAACCGCATTTTTTGGCAGCTTTATAAATTCTTTGCATAGAGCGGCCTACTAAACATATTGATCTACCTGTTTTTTTTGCACAGTAAAAAATAGACTCCATTCTAGCAACGTTAGATGCAAAAGATGTAACCAAAATTCTCTTAGATTTAATTGCCATGATTTTTAACAAACTCTCTCTCACGTCTGCCTCTGAGCCTGCACGTCCCGGACTAAAAACATTGGTAGAGTCACAAATCATTACGGAGACACCTTTATCTCCAATCTTTTTTAATTTTTGTTCATCAACATTACCGCCGATTAATGGATTCGGGTCAATCTTCCAATCTCCTGTGTGTAGAATTGTTCCTAATGGAGTAGTAATGCTTAAACCATTCGGTTCTAATATAGAATGAGTTAAAGTAACAAAATCTATTTCGAAAGCACCCAACTTAATTTTGCTATTCAAAGGAACAATATTAAGAAATTTTGAAATATCTATTTTCTTTTCTTTAAATTTTTCTTGAAGCAATGCAGCAGTAAATGGCGTAGCGTATATCTTACATTTTAGCTGAGGCCAAATATGAGCAACAGAGCCGATATGATCTTCATGAGCGTGTGTGAGGACTATGCCTAATAAATCATTTTTCTTTTCAATTATAAATCCTGCATCTGGAAAAATTAAATCAACTCCAGGAACAGAGTCGTCTGCAAACGTTACTCCCATATCTACGATTATCCATTTTTGATTTTCTTCCGATCCATAGGCATATAGGTTCATATTCATGCCTATTTCTCCAGAGCCTCCTAGAGGACAAAAAATTAATTCTTCTTTATTTTTCATATCATTTTCTTAAAAATACCGGCAATTCCTTTAATGGTGATATTCTGATCAACTATAGTTTTACTTTTAATATATCTTTTAAATAATTTAGCATATCCCCCAGTTAATATAATTTTAAATTTAAGATTAGATTTTGAGGATATCCTCTTTATTATATTATTAATCAGACCTTCATAACCCCATAAAAAACCTGCATTCAGTGCTTCTTGGGTATTTTTACCATAACTCTTTTGTATTTTTTTTAAATTTAAAACAGGTAACAGGGCTGTAGATTTATTCAAATTTAATATAGATAAATTAATTCCTGGCGATATTACCCCACCTTCATAGGTTCCATTTTTTACAATATCAAACGTAGTTGCCGTTCCAAAATCAATAATAATGCTATTATTATATTTTAATGATCCTATAGCATTTGATATTCTATCAGATCCTAATTGATTATAATTTTTTACCTTAATTTTGATAATCTTTTTTATGTTTATTTCCTTAATTTCTAAAATACTAAATTTATTTTTTGATAAGTTATTTTTAATAATTTTGTAAGCTTTTGGAACAACACTAGAAAATAAAACTTTTCTGTATAAATTTTTCTTTTTAAATTTATTTAAAAATTTTTCTTTATAGATTTTTTGATAAATTTTCCTAGTTTCTAGATTGTAACTTTTTTTTATTTTAAAGTTATTATTTAAAATTGATATTTTAATTAAAGTATTTCCGATGTCTCCGACTAAATAATTCATTTCAGTTTTTCTTTTAAATATGAAAATTGATACTTTTCTATACCGGAAATTAGTTTTTCATATTTTTTTTTAATATCAAATAAAATTTTATTATTATCTATTTTTTTTTTAGTAAATTTTTGAAGTGAAGAAGTTTTAAAATTTTTAATTTTAGGTGAGTTATATGTATTTATTCCTACTCCAATTATTAAAAAATGTTTTTCCTTGTATTGTATTGTCTCTTGCAAAATACCACATATTTTTTCTTTTTTTATCAGTAGGTCATTAGGCCATTTTATTGTTATTTTTTTTAATACATATTTTGATAAAATATTTCTTATCAAATAAGCATTTAATAAAGCAAATTGTTTATAGTTAATTTTCGTATTATTAATTACAAAAAAAATAGACAAAAATAAATTTCCTTTAAGCGATATCCATTTTTTTCCCATAGTCCCTCTGCCTTTAGTTTGATTTTCTGTTGTTATCAAGGTTGGTTTCAACATGTTCTTTTTTATAAGTTTATATGCTTCGTCATTTGTGCTTTTAACACTTTTAAATTTAATTAATTTTATTTTCATTAGGTAAGAAATAAAGAATTAACGATATTATTTAATACAGAAGGATATAAAAAGAAAGTTATCAAAAAAATACAGCTCATTAAAACAGTAATTTGAGCTACTTTATTTTTGACTGAGTCAAAAACTACAAAATTATCTTCAAAATAAATTGTTTTAATAACTTTTAGATAATAAAAAGCCGAAATAACAGTTGTCAATAAACCTATGATTGCTAAAGTATACATTTTTTGCTCTAGAACAGATGTAAAAATATAAAATTTTGCAAAGAAGCCACCTAATGGAGGTATCCCTGCTAGTGAGAATAGTATAATTAAAAAAGAAAATGCTAACATAGGATGCTTTTTTGAAATTCCAGATAAGTCAGAGATATTTTCTTTATATTCACCATCTTTTTTCATCATATATAAGCAAGAAAATGCACCTGTATTCATTACTACATAAATAGTAATATATATAATCGCACTTTTATATCCTGATATAGCGCCAGTTGCGACGCCAGCTAGAGCATAACCAATATGACCTATAGAACTATAAGCTAAAAGTCTTTTTATATTTTTTTGTACAATTGCTGCAACAGCTCCCAATATCATTGAAGCAATAGAAATAAAAATTATTATGGTTTGCCATTCTAATAAAATATTTGCAAAGGGAATAAACATAAATTTAATTAATACTGCTAATCCTGCTACTTTTGGAACAACTGCAAAAAAACTAGTTATAGAGGTTGGGGCACCTTCATAGACGTCAGGAGTCCACATGTGAAACGGAACAGCAGAAATTTTAAACGCTAGTCCAACTAAAATAAATACCATTGCAAATATTGCACCTTTGTTTTCTTTATTTAATTGTTCAGCTATTAACTCAAAATTTGTTGATCCAGTAAAGCCGTACAGTAGTGAACAGCCATATAATAATAATCCAGAGGATAACGCACTTAAAACAAAATATTTTATTCCTGACTCTGATGATCTTAAATTATCTCTATCAATTGACGCTAAAATATATAAAGCTAATGATTGAAGTTCTAATCCCAAGTAAAATAAAATCAAATCATTAGAACTGACCATAAAAAACATTCCTAAAATTGAAATAAGCATAATTATAGGGTACTCGAATTTATCTATTTTTGAATCAACGATAAAAACTTTAGACGAATTCAGAACAAATAAGCTTGAAATAAGTATTAAAATCTTAAAAAATTTTGAAAAATTATCCTTAATGAAACTATCTAAAAAAATTTTTTCTGTATTGTTGGAGCTATTGAAAATTATTACAATAGTTAATACAATAATTATCGATGATAAATTAAAAATTAGATTAAAACTTTTTTTGGTAAAAACACCTACCATTAAAGTGACAAAAATTGACAACATCAAAAAAATTTCAGGTAGTAATATATTCAAATTATTAATCATTTTCGACCAGGCTTATATTATTTATTGATTGTTCATAATTATTTATTAAATGATCTACCGAAACATTTAAAGTATCAATCAAAGACATGGGGTAAAATCCAAAAAATATTACAAAGAAAGCTAAGGATGCTAACATCAAAATTTCCATTTTATTTAAATCTTTTAAATTTTTTATTTCTGTATTAATTGTTTTTCCAAATATAACTCTCTTAGTAAGCCAAAGCATATAGGCAGCGCCAAGAACAACTCCTAATGTAGCCAACATAGCAACAAAATAGCTTTTTTGAAAAGTTCCAGTTAAAATTAAAAATTCTCCAAGAAAACCAGTTGTGCCAGGAAGTCCAAGAGCTGCTAAAGCAAAAACTAAAAACAAAAAAGAATATTTTGGTAAATAATTTACTAACCCACCATAAGTACTTATTAATCTAGAGTGTAACCTATCGTAAACAACTCCAACACAAAGGAATAAAGCTGCTGAAATCAAACCATGACTTATCATTTGATAGATGCTTCCCTCTATACCCTGTTTGGTTAAGGTAAATATACCCAGTGTTACATACCCCATATGGGCAACAGATGAGTATGCTATCAATTTTTTCATATCATCTTGCATTAAAGCTACCAAAGAAGTGTAAATAATTGCTACAATACTTAAAAAATAAATTAACGGTATAAAAAATTCAGAAGCAATTGGAAACATTGGTATGGAAAATCTTAAAAAACCATATCCAGCCATTTTTAAAAGTATTGCTGCTAGTATTACTGAACCGGCGGTAGGAGCTTCAACATGCGCGTCTGGTAACCAAGTATGAACTGGCCACATCGGTGTTTTTACAGCAAAAGAACTAAAAAATGCCAACCATAATAAATTTTGATATTCTTGAGGAATTTTTATTTCATATATTTGAGTAATATCTGTCGTTCCAGTCAACCAATAAATAACTATGATTGCAACTAACATTAAAACTGATCCTAATAAAGTAAAAAGAAAAAACTTAAACGCCGAATAAACTCTTTTAGGTCCACCCCAAACACCTATTATTAAAAACATTGGTATTAACCCTGCCTCAAAAAACAAATAAAAGATTACTAAGTCTAAAGAACAAAAGACACCAATCATAAAAGTTTCTAAAACAAGAATTGCTATTAGAAATTCTCTCACTCTATCTCTAACGCTATTAATGCAAGAAACAATACATATCGGAGTTATAAAAGTTGTAAGAACAATGAAAAGAACAGATATACCATCAACCCCTAATTTAAATTTTATAAAATCATTTATCCAAGACTTCTCCTCAACGAATTGAAAATCTGGAGAACTTATATCTAGGGAGTGCCACAAAAATAAAGATAATAAAAAAGTCGCAATGCTACCAAATATTGATATGTAAATAGAACTATAGTTTTTTTTTTGTTCTTTAGATAAAAGAATAAATATAGAACTTATTAAAGGTAAAAAAATTAATGTAGATAATATTGGAAAGTTCATCTTAGTTTAAAATTAAATAAGTTAATAAAATTGATAAGCCAATTAACATCACAAAAGCATAATCATAAATAAAGCCAGATTGAAATTTTCCTACTTTATTTGAAACCATTTTAATTAATTTTGAAATCCCATCAGGACCAAATCTATCAATTGTACCTAAATCTATTTTTCTCCAAAAAAAAGAGCCAACTTTTTTGGTTGGCTTAACAAATATCATCTCATACAGCTCATCTATATACCATTTGTTCAATAAAAAATTATATAAAGGCAAGTTGGTATTTTTAAAACTTTCTACAATTTTAGTATTCGATACAAAATAATAAAATGATATTGGTATAGCAATAACTACTATAAATGGAGTTAATAATAAAAACCAAAGAGGAATAGAATCATGCTTAATCTCCTCTAGAAAAAAAATTGATGATTGCCAAAATTCTTTGCTGTGATGACCAATTAAAGTTTCTTTAAAAATAAAACCACTAAATATAGATCCAATGGCTAAAAAAAATAATGGCAGCAACATAATAATTGGTGACTCATGTGTTTCGTTTATTGGAATAGTTTTATTGTTATAAGTGCCATGAAAAGTTTTAAAGAAAAGTCTCCAAGAATATATTGAGGTTAAAAATGCTGTAGAAATACCAACAACAACTGCATAATTTCCGACTAATGAGTTTCTTAAATATGCAAATTCAATAATAGCATCTTTAGAGTAGAATCCTGATAAAAAAGGAAATCCAGTCAATGCTAATGTTCCGATTAACATAAAAAAATAAGTAAAAGGAAGTTTCTTTCTCACTCCTCCCATGTTTCTTATGTCTTGTTCATCCTTAAAAGCATGTATGACTGAACCAGAGCCTAAAAATAATAGAGCTTTAAAAAAAGCATGAGTAAAAAGGTGAAACATTGCAACATGATAAGCACCTACTCCCGCTGCAAAAAACATATAGCCTAATTGACTACAAGTTGAATATGCGACAATCTTTTTTATATCATTTTGAACTAGAGCCACTGAAGCCGCAAATATTGCTGTAATCATGCCTACTATGGTTACTAAATTTAAAATTGTTTGAGAATATTCAAATAAAGGTGAGCATCTTACAACAAGAAAAACTCCTGCTGTCACCATTGTAGCAGCATGAATTAACGCTGAAACTGGCGTAGGTCCTTCCATAGCATCAGGTAACCATGTATGTAATAAAAATTGAGCAGATTTTCCCATAGCTCCTATAAATAAAAAAAAGCAAATTAAAGTTATTAAACTAAACTCAAACCCGAATATTAATAATTTTTTTTCTAATAACTGAGGGGCTAATTGAAAAACTTCGTTAAAATTTATTGATCCAAAATAAAAAAAGATCAGGAATATTCCTACAGCTAAACCAAAATCTCCAATTCGATTTACAATAAATGCTTTTATAGCAGCATTATTTGCTCTTTCTTTTTTATACCAAAAACCTATCAATAAATAAGAACATAAGCCAACTCCTTCCCACCCAAAAAATAGTTGTAAAAAATTATCTGAAACAACTAAAGCCAACATCGAAAACGTGAATAGAGATAGATAAGACATAAACCTGGGTTTATGTGGATCATGACTCATATATCCAATTGAATAAATGTGAACCAAAGCAGAAACAAAAGTCACAACTACAAGCATCACTGAGCTTAACGGATCTATGTTAATAGACCAATTAGCTATAAAGTTTCCTGAGCTTACCCACTCAAAAATTATATAATTGTCGTACTTACTATTTTGAATTCCTTGCCAAAAAACAATTATAGATAAAATAGCTGATAAACTTACAAATATACTAGTGGTAATTTCTGAAAAATATTTTATTAAAGATCTTCCTAAATATCCAATTATACAACCAACTAATGGAAGAAAGATGATAGCGTATTCCATTTAACCTTTCATTCCATGTATATCTTCTACTCTAATTGAGCCTTTATTTCTGTAGTATATAACTATTATAGCAAGACCAATTGCTGCTTCTGCGGCTGCAACAGTTAAAATAAGCATAGTAAAAATTTGACCAAGAATATCTCCAGAAAAAATTGAAAATGATATTAAATTTATATTTACGGCAAGAAGAATTAATTCTATGGACATTAATATAACTATTACGTTTTTTCGATTTAAAAAAATTCCAATTACTCCTAAAAAGAAAATAATTGCTCCCAACGATAAGTAGTGACCTAACCCTATTTCAATCATCTATTTTTACTCCTTCATTAGACTTTACTTCTTTAAGTTCTACAGAAGATAGCGGATCTCTTGATATCTGTTTAAAATAACTTTGTTTTTTTACACCTGTCCTTTTTCGAAAGGTGAGTAATATTGCTCCAATCATTGATAATAGAAGAATGATTCCAGCTAATTGAAAATATAAAATGTAGTCAGTGTACATAACTAAACCTAATTGATGAGTGTTCGAGATATCAGATATGACAAGTGTTTTGCTAGACATCAAACCATCTTTCTGTTTCCACCCCCCGACAACGACTAGTAATTCTAAAAAAATTAAAACACTTACAATTAGTCCTGTGGGGATATGGGTAGATTTTTTCCCAATGAACCAAGATTGTTTTTGTTCAGCAACATTTAGCATCATTACAACAAACAAAAATAATACTGCTACAGCTCCAACATAAACAATAAGAATAATCATTCCTAAAAATTCAGCACCTACCATAATAAATAAACAACCGACTGAAATAAAATCTAGTATTAAGAAAAAAACTGAATTTACAGTGTTTCTAGAAGTAATAACCATCAAAGAAGAAAATATTGCTATTATTGAAAAAAAATAAAAAAAAATAGTGTGTGCTATCATTTATTTATAAGGTTTATCTAACTTAATATTTTTTGCTAAAACTGACTCCCACCTGTCTCCATTATCTAACAGTTTTTCTTTGTTATAATAAAGTTCTTCTCTAGTTTCAGTTGCAAACTCAAAATTAGGACCTTGGACTATTGCATCAACCGGGCAAGATTCTTGGCACAAACCACAGTATATACATTTTAACATATCTATATCGTATCTAGTTGTCTTTCTGCTTCCGTCAGATCTTTCGGTTGACTCTATTGTAATTGCTTGAGCAGGACAAACTGCCTCACATAACTTACAGGCAATACATCTCTCTTCTCCATTAGGATATCTTCTTAAGGCATGTTCTCCTCGCATTCGAGGACTTATTGAACCTTTTTCAAAAGGATAATTAATTGTTTTAGATTTTTTAAATATTTCTCTAACAGCCATTAAAAGACCTTTAATAAATTCTATTAAAAAAATTGTTTTAAAAATTCTGCTTAAGTTCATTAAAAATTTCCATTAGGTAATTTGTCAAAGTAAAATAAAAAACTTGCTGTCAAAACTAAATATATTAATGAAAAAGGTAAAAATATTTTCCATCCTAACCTCATAAGTTGATCATATCTGTATCTGGGAACAATAGCTTTAATAAGAGCGAATAAAATGAATAAAAATAAAATTTTTAAAATCATCCAGATAGGTGCTGGGACTAAATTAATTGGATAAACATCAAATATTGGAAGCCATCCGCCTAAAAATAAAATTGCTCCCATTGCGCACATTAGTAAAATATTTGCATACTCACCTAGCCAGAACATTGCATACATCATTCCAGAATATTCGGTTTGATAGCCTGCTACTAATTCTGCCTCTGCCTCAGGTAAGTCAAATGGAGGTCTATTTGTCTCTGCTAGAGCAGAAATGAAAAAAATTACAAACATTGGAAATAGAGGAATTACGTACCATAAATCCTTCTGAGCTAAGACAATATCTTTTAAGTTTAATGACCCAACACAAAGAAGAACATTAATTATTATAATTCCAATAGATACCTCATACGAAACCATTTGAGCTGCGGACCTTATGGCACCTAAAAATGGATATTTTGAGTTGGAAGCCCACCCGCCCATAATTATTCCATACACTCCAAGAGATGAAACAGCAAACAAATATAAAATACCAACATTAATATCTGACAAAACTATTTCTTCACTCATCGGAATTACTGCCCAAGCTATTAGAGCTAATGTCATTGTTACTATAGGAGCCAATATAAAAACTGTTTTATTTGCACTTGCAGGTACTATGATTTCTTTAAATATATATTTTAATGCATCTGCTATTGTTTGAAGTAAACCAAACGGGCCGACAACATTTGGACCTTTTCTTTTTTGGACCAAGCCCCAAACTCTTCTATCTAACCAAACTATCATAGCTACAGAAACTAAAATAGGTATAAGTAAAAATAATATTTTATAAACTTCTTGACCTAAAATTTGAATATATTCGAACATCAGTTATTGGTTCCAGTTTTCTTTAACTCTTGTCTTACTTTACGACATTCGCTCATTGTTTTTGAAGAACGTGAAATAGAATTTGAAAAATAATAGTCTAAATCTTTAATTAAAACTTCTTCACTAATAAATTCAGAATTATTATTTTTATTTTTATTAAGCTTAAATTTAGGAAGTTCATTTATTTTTGAAAAATTTTTCACTAAGCTTAATGACTCATCTCTCAAAGTATCAAATTTTAAAATATCATTTTTACTTCCCAATCTTTCAAAAATGAGATTAAAAATTTTCCAATCTTCCTTCGCTTCACCTATTGGATATGAGGCTTTTTTAGACTCTTGGACTCTTCCTTCTAAGTTTTCATATAAGCCATTTTGTTCTGTATAAGCAGCACTAGGTAAAATTACATCTGCAATTTCAGCACCTCTATCTCCATGACTACCTTGATATACTACAAATTCGTTATTCTTTTTAATTTCTAAATTATCTGAACCTAATAAGTACAAAAATTTAAATTTTCCTGAATTTAAATTTTCAAAAAAAGTAAAATCTGCTTTTTTATTTGAAATAATATCTAAATCTATAAGACCAACAGTTGAAGCATTTTGAACTAATACATTTAAAGCATTCCAATCATTTCTTATTAAATTATTCTTTATTAAGAAATTTTTCAATTCCTCAAAAATATATTTACCACTTTTAAGTTCTAAGGCTGACTCTCCAATTATAAATAGTGGTTTTTTTGATAACAAAAATTTTTTGTAAAATTCTCCTTCTTTGTTAATAATCTTTTTAATTTCATCAGTTTTGTTTCCAATTATTTTATAGTTATAAGTGAGATCACCAGGGTTTCCCAAAGAGTAAATTGGTACATTTTTTTTAACATATAATTTTCTTATTCTAGCGTTTAGAATAGCGGCTTCGTGTCTTGGGTTAGACCCTACTAAAAGTATTAAATCTGAGTCTTCAATACCTTTTATGGAAGAATTAAAGATATAGTTCATTTTTTCTTCGGGATTTATATAAAATTTTTTTTCTCTGAATTCTAAATTATCACTATTCAAAAATTTAAATAATTTTTTAAAGGCTAGTGCATTTTCTAAATTAATCATGTCGCCTATATGGCCAGCTATTTCGTCTGGCTTCGTTTCCTTAATCTTGTTTAATATGACTTTTATAGCTTCAGTCCAACTGGCTTTTTGAAATTTATTGTCTTTTTTTAAATAAGGAACATCTAGTCTTTGTTTTAAAAGACCATCACAAGAGTATCTTGTCTTATCTGAAATCCATTCCTCATTTATTTCATTATTAAGTCTTGGTAAGATTCTTTTAACTTCCCAATTATATGTATCTACTCGAATATTTGAACCAACTCCGTCCATTACATCTATGCTTTCTGTTTTTTTTAATTCCCATGGTCTTGCTTCAAATGCATAAGGTTTTGAAGTTAAAGCTCCTACAGGGCAAAGATCGATTACATTCGCTGAAAGTTCTGACTGCATCGATTTTTCTAAATAAGTAGTAATTTCCATATTCTCTCCTCTTCCAACAGCCCCGATTTCAGGAACTCCAGCAACTTCTGTCGCAAATCTCACGCATCTTGTGCAATGAATACATCTTGTCATTTGGGTTTTAATCAGAGGTCCCATATATTTTTCTTTTACTTGTCTTTTGTTTTCAACAAACCTGGATTTATCTACTCCATAATATAAAGACTGGTCTTGTAAATCACACTCGCCTCCCTGGTCACAAACCGGACAATCTAATGGATGGTTAGCTAAAAGAAACTCCATTACTCCTTTCCTAGCTTTTTCAACAAAAGTTGTATTAGTTTTTATGTTCATTCCCTCTGTCGCTGGCATTGCACAAGAGGCTATAGGTTTTGCAGATTTTTCCATCTCAACAAGACACATTCTGCAATTTCCTGCAATTGAAAGTTTTTCATGGTAACAAAACCTTGGTATTTCTACGTCAGCTAACTCGCAAGCTTGTAAAACCGTCATCCCTTTTTCGAACTCTATTTCTTTTCCATTAATTATAATTTTAGGCATTTTTATTATCTAATAAGTGTTGATCTACTAAATAAGGATTATTAATTTTTTTCTTAATTAAAGGTTCTTCTCTACATCGATTTTCTACTTCTTTTCTAAAATGTCTTAGTAGTCCCTGAACTGGCCAAGCTGATCCCTCGCCAAAAGCACAAATAGTGTGTCCTTCTATCTGTTTTGTAACATCTGAAAGCAAATCTATATCGGTTAGTGTAGCTTTTCTTTTAACCACTCTATCTAATATTCTCCACATCCAACCTGCTCCTTCTCTACAAGGAGTACATTGACCACAACTTTCGTGTTTATAGAACCTAGCTATTCTTGCCATACAAGCAACGATGTCTTGTTGTTTGTTTATAACAACTATTCCAGCCGTTCCTAAACCGCTATTATTTTTTATTAATGAGTCAAAATCCATTGTAATGGTTTCACATATTTTTTTTGATAATAAAGGCATAGAAGATCCACCTGGGATTACAGCCTGAAGATTATCCCATCCTCCAATTACTCCTCCTGCATGTTTCTCTATTAATTCTTTTAATGGTATTCCCATTTCTTCTTCCACATTGCATGGAAAATTTACATTTCCTGAAATACAAAATATTTTTGATCCTGTATTTTTTGGTTTCCCAATTGAAGCGAACCATTTTCCACCTTTACGTAGTATTGTTGGGACTACTGCAATAGTTTCAACATTGTTCACAATAGTTGGGCAACCATATAAACCTACCAAAGCAGGAAAGGGAGGTTTTAATCTAGGCTGACCTTTATTTCCCTCAATGCTTTCTAATAAAGCTGTTTCTTCACCACATATATAAGCTCCAGCTCCATAATGGATATGAATATCAAAATCCCATCCGGAACCACAGGCATTTTTACCAAGATATTTTTTTTTGTAGGCTTGATCTATAGCTTCTTGTAATCTTATACCTTCATTAAGATATTCCCCTCTGATATAAATGTAGCAAACATGTGCGTTAACACTGTAGCCAGCAATTAAACAGCCTTCGATTAATTTTTGAGGTTCGAATCTCAAAATATCTCTGTCTTTACAAGTTCCAGGTTCAGACTCATCAGCATTAATCACAAGGTAATGGGGTCTAGAACCTACCTCTTTAGGGGCAAACGACCATTTCAATCCAGTTGAAAAGCCTGCACCACCTCTTCCTCTAAGTTCAGAAGTTTTTACTTCATTAATTATCCATTCACGACCTTTAGAAATTAAATTTTTAGTATCTTTCCAATCATTTCTTTTAATAGCGCTATCAATTTCCCAACCCGAATCATTATATAGATTTTTAAATATCTTATCTTCTTCCTTAAGCATGATTTTCTCCATTAATAGTTTGTTTTTTTTCTGGCGCAGTATTTTTACGCCCTCTATAAGAACCTGGTTTTAAAGGTTTGTTTTTTATTAAAGACTCTATAATTTCTTTAGTATTTTTTTCATCCAAATCCTCGTAATAATCACTATTTATTTGCATCATAGGTCCGTTTACACATGCTCCTAAACATTCTACTTCCGTCCAAGAACAACTTCCTTTTTTTGAAATTTCATTTTCATTTTGGGAAATTTTTTCTTTACATATCTTAACAATTTTATCAGCGCCCCTAATTAAACAAGGTGAAGTAGTGCAAACTTGTACAAAATATTTTCCTACGGGGGCAAGATTGTACATAGTATAAAAAGTTGCCACCTCATATACGGATATGTAGGGCATAGACAAATAATTTGCTATATATTTCATAGCAGCTAGAGGAATCCAATTGTCGTTTTGTTTTTGAGCTAAATATAGAAAAGGCATTACGGCACTTTTTTTATTTTTATCAGGATATCTCTTTAATATTTCTTCAACTTTTTTTAAATTTTCTTCACTAAAACTAAATTTTTTTGGTTGATCATTATGTACCTTTTTTAAACTCATCTATCGACCTCTCCAAAAACTATATCTAGGGATCCTAGCACTGCTGGAACATCTGCTAACATATGGCCTCTTATTAAATAATCCATTGCTTGAAGATGGGAAAAACCAGGAGCTCTAATTTTACATCTATAAGGTTTATTGCTTCCATCAGATATTAAATAAACTCCAAACTCTCCTTTAGGAGCTTCAACTGCCGTATAAACATTTCCTTTTGGAACTCTATATCCTTCAGTAAATAATTTAAAATGATGAATTAATGCTTCCATAGATTCTTTTAATTCTTCTCTTTTTGGAGGAGATATTTTTCCATCAATCGATTTAATTGGTCCTTTAGGAAGCTTCTCAATACATTGCAAAATAATTTTTACACTTTCTCTCATTTCTTCAATTCTACAAAGATATCGATCATAACAATCTCCATTTTTTCCAACTGGTATTTTAAAGTCTAGATCTTTATATATTTCATAGGGTTGAGATCTTCTTAAATCCCAAGGAACACCTGACCCTCTCAACATAACTCCTGAAAAACTATGATCTAAAGCCTCTTGTTTTGATACTATTCCTATATCAACATTTCTTTGTTTAAATATTCGATTGTCAGTTAATAAACCCTCTAAATCATCGATAATTTTTGGAAAGGATCTACAAAAGTTCTCAATATCCTCAACTAATTTTATAGGTATATCTTGATGCACACCTCCGGTTCTAAAATAATTTGCATGTAGTCTAGATCCTGAAGCTCTTTCATAAAATGTCATAAGAGTTTCTCTTTCTTCAAAACCCCAAAGAGATGGGGTTAGAGCTCCAACATCTAATGCTTGAGTAGTAACATTAAGTATATGACTTAAAATTCGACCAATTTCACAGAAGATTACTCGAATGTATTTTGCTCGTATTGGAACTTCTATATTTAATAATTTCTCTGCAGCTAAAGCAAAAGCATGTTCTTGATTCATTGGGGCGACATAATCTAATCGGTCAAAGTATGGTAGTGCTTGCGTATAAGTTTTGTGTTCTATAAGTTTTTCTGTTCCTCTGTGAAGTAAACCAATGTGCGGATCTGCTTTTTCTACTACTTCACCATCTAATTCTAAAATAAGCCTTAAAACACCATGCGCAGCAGGATGCTGAGGGCCAAAATTTAAATTCATTGTTTTAGTTTTTTTTTTCATTTTTACTTAAATCTTTTATTTCTTTGATATATTTTGTACCTTCCCATGGACTCTCAAAATCAAAATTTCGATAATCTTGTTCCAGTTTTACTGGCTCATAAACAACTTTTTTTTCTTTCTCGCTATATCTAACTTCGTTAAATCCTGTAAGAGGAAAATCTTTCCTAAGCGGATATCCTTTAAAATTATAGTCTGTTAATATTCTCCTTAAATCTGGGTGATTTTTAAATTTTATTCCATACATATCAAACACCTCTCTTTCCATCCAATTAGCAGAAGGAAAAATTTTTGTAATAGAAGTGACTGCTTGATTTAAATCAAATTTTACCAATAGTTTAATTCTTATGTTCTTTTCGTGAGATAAAAGTAAGTATACTAATTGAAATCTTTTTTCATTTTCTGGATAGTCTACACCTGCAATATCAATTAATTGTCTAAACTTACAAGAGTCATTTGATTTTAAAAAATGTATAACATCAATTAAATCAACTTCGTTAACTTCAATTAAAAATTCATTGTTTTCTATTATTGAACTTCGTATTTTACTTGCTAGCTCTGAATTCACTAATTTTTCAAGTTTTTGTAAATTATCTAATATCATAAAGACTTATCTTTGAATTGATCCTTCTCTTCTTATTTTTTTTTGTAATTGAAGAATTCCATATAACAATGCTTCTGCTGAAGGAGGGCAACCTGGTACGTAAATATCTACCGGAACTATTTTATCACAACCTCTGACTACTGAATAAGAATAGTGATAATAGCCACCTCCATTAGCGCAGCTACCCATAGAAACAACATATCTAGGTTCTGGCATTTGGTCATAAACCTTTCTTAAAGCTGGAGCCATCTTATTTGTTAATGTTCCAGCAACTATCATGACATCAGATTGTCTAGGCGAGGCTCTTGGTGCTGCACCAAATCTTTCTAGATCGTATCTTGGCATTGAAGTTTGCATCATTTCAACAGCACAACAAGCTAGTCCAAAAGTCATCCAGTGTAATGAACCAGTCCTTGCCCAATTAATCAAATTTTCTGAGGATGTAGTAATAAAACCCTTCTCAGAAAAATCTTTAGCTAATTTTTTAAATTCTTCAGGAATTTCTTTATTTTGATTTTCCAACAAACTAGTTTTTACTCCCATTCTAGAGCTCCTTTTTTCCATTCATAAATAAAACCAATAGTTAATACTCCGAGAAAAAACATCATTGACCAAAAACCTAGCGCACCAATATTGCCTAGTGATATTGCCCATGGAAAAAGGAAAGCTATTTCTAAATCAAAAATAATGAATAAAATTGCAACTAAATAAAATCTGACGTCAAATTCCATTCTTGAGTCATCAAACGGTTCAAAACCACATTCGTATGCAGAAAGCTTTTCTGGATCGGGATTGCTAGGAGAGGCCAAAAAATTAACTAAAATAAAACCAATGCTTAAAAATAAAGCAATAAATAAAAAAATAATTATTGAGAGATAGTCTAATAAAAAGTTATAAATCATTTTTAATCAATACCTACCCTAATACTGTAAAGCTTAGGGATTCTTATATTAATTGTTAATTACTTATAACACCTTAATCAAAAGTGTACAGAAGACAATTTAGCACTTTTTCTAATCTTAGATGAAAATGATTATCATGTAGTGGCGGGAGTGACCGGGCTCGAACCGGCGACCTCCTGCGTGACAGGCAGGCGCTCTAACCAACTGAGCTACACCCCCACACAAAATTTAATGGTGGGCGGTAAAGGACTCGAACCTATGACCCTC
>NHHC02000010.1 GCA_002169935.2 Candidatus Pelagibacter sp. TMED153
AACTACTACCGGAAATGTAAATGTTTGCGATGAAGCGATGTTACGATCAGTAAAAAACACTGCTGTGATATGCAACATAGGTCACTTTGATAATGAGATTGACACTCAGTTCATGCGAGATAAGTGGTATTGGGAAGAAATCAAGCCTCAAGTTCATAGAGTATTTAGGGATACTTCTCCATCAGAAACTCCAGACCTGCAAAGTAAAGACTATATTATTCTTTTGGCTGAGGGCAGGCTTGTTAACCTAGGCAATGCAACAGGTCATCCAAGCAGAATCATGGATGGATCATTTGCTAATCAAGTTTTGGCCCAAATGCATCTATATGAACAAGGCTTTGCAAATGTTAATGATGCAGATAAGCAAAAGGAAATGTTGACGGTTAAGGTTCTTCCTAAAAAATTAGATGAAGAAGTTGCTGAGCTCATGGTTCAAGGCTTTGGAGGCACAATAACAAAATTAACAGGTGAGCAGGCTGAGTATATTAATGTGCCCGTTGATGGACCGTTTAAAGAGGAAGAGTACAAATACTAATCTAATTAGTTTTTTTCTAATAAATTACTCATAATAGGCGAATGAAAGTTCGCCTATTTTTCTTTTTAGTACTGGTCTCTTTTTTGGTTATAGGTTGTGGGATGAAAGCGCCAATACCATCTGAAACTCTCTTAAATATTTAAATCCCTTTATGGATCATTTTCATTACAAAGAAAACGAACTTTTTGCTGAAGAAGTTGCACTAAACGATGTAGCTAAAAAATATGGGACTCCAGCCTTTGTTTATAGTAAAGCTACACTTGAAAGACATGCTAAAGCATACATCAATTCCTTCAAATCCATGGATGGGCTTGTATGTTTTTCAGTAAAAGCATTATCAAATATTTCAATTTTAAAAATTTTAAAAAATTCTGGCTGTGGATTTGATATCGTTTCTGGTGGTGAACTTCATAGGGCGCTTTTAGCTGGCGCAGACCCCAAAACAATTATTTTTTCAGGGGTAGGTAAATCAAAAAACGAAATGATAGCTGGCATTGAAAATGACATCCTCTCTTTTAATATTGAGTCTGAGCAAGAGCTTGATCAGCTAGGAATGGTTGCCGCAGAAATGAAAAAAATAGCTCCGGTAGCAATTAGATTTAATCCAAACGTTGATGCTGGCGTGCACGAATTTACAAAGACAGGAAGAAAATCAGACAAGTTTGGCGTAAGTATTGAAGCTGCTAAAGATCTTGTGAAAAAGTGCAGTGAAAACAATAACCTGAAACTTGTAGGTTTAACTTGCCATATTGGATCACAAATTATGGAACTCAATGGCTTTAAGGAAGCAGCTAGCCAAGCTCTAGAGCTTTTAGTTGAGCTAGATAAATTAAATATTAATTTAAACTTTATAGATATGGGTGGTGGCCTAGGTGTGAACTATGTGGGAGAGGAAACTGTTCAACCAATTGAATTAATTCAATGCTATGAAAAAATATTTTCTGGAAGGAGTGAAAGATTGATACTCGAACCAGGCCGCTCTATTTCGGCTAATGCTGGAGTCATGCTCACAAGGGTTGAATATAAGAAAAATGATTTTCTTATTGCTGATGCTGCCATGAATGATTTATTGCGACCTGCGCTCTATCAAGCCCATCATGATGTTTGGCCTGTAACAAAAAATAATGCTGCTATGCAATCTAATGTTAATCTCGTGGGTCCTATCTGTGAAACAGGAGACTTCTTAGCAAAAAATATTGATAGCGAGAGCGCAAAAGGAGATCTTTTGGCTGTTAAGACTGTTGGTGCATATGGTTTTGTTATGAGTTCAAACTACAATTCAAGACCTAGGGCTGCTGAAATTATTGTCGACAAAGATAAATTCTTTTTAATAAGAAAAAGAGAAGATTACTCTTCTCTTACTGCTCTTGAAGAGGGATTAGATGCTCAAGTTTAAGAAAATGCATGGGAATGGCAATGACTTTATCATCATAGAGAATCTTACAGAAATGCATTTATTATCAAAAGCTCAATTAATTAAGATGGGAGATAGAAAAAAGGGGCTTGGATTTGATCAGCTGATTGCTATCAATCCACCAATAAATTCTAAACATGATTTTTACATAAAATTTTTTAATTCAGATGGTTCTGAGGCTGACATGTGTATGAATGGAGTAAGATCAGTTGGAGCATTTCTTTGGGAGGCTGAGCTTGCACCGAAAAAACCTTTAATATTAGGCACTAAATCTAAGCCTGTATTAATTAAACCAACAGGATCTAAAAAAGTGAGGGTTGTCATAGATTATCCAGTGCAAAAAAAGGTTCCAAAAGCAGAAGCGGATTTCTTAGAAAAATGTGGTTTAAAAAAATATAAATTTATTAATGCTGGTAATCAGCATTTAATTATAGAAACAAAAAAAGTTTTTTCTTTTGATCTAGATGAGCTGTCTTCAAGACTGAGAAAAAGAAAGTTTTTTGCAGGTGTAAATATTTCATTATTTTCGAGGCACTCAAAAAACCTTGAGCTTAGGACTAATGAAGCTGGAGCCGGAGAAACCTTGTCATGTGGCTCTGCTTCTGCAGCAACTGCGAGCTTCAATATCAATGATAGATTGCCTGTAAAAATTGTTTCTGCTGGGGGTGAGCTGAGCCTTAGAAAAATAAATGATAAGCTAGAAATGATTGGACCAGCTGAATTTATCTGCGAGGGAACATGGCTAAAAAACTAGACGCAAAAGATGTTGAGCTTTACTTGTTAGAAAATACTGACTTCTTTGTTTCCAGAGAATCTCTTGTGAGCGAGTTAAGCTTTAAGCATGATGCAGACGGGGCAACTTCACTTCTAGAAATGCAAGTACGAAAACTAAGAGATGAGCAATCAAGGCTTATGGATATGCTTTCAGGTTTTGTTTCCACTGGAAAAGAAAATGAAGAGCTGTTCTTTAAATCAAAAAATTTAACCTTGTCATTGATTGCCTCTAAAAATTTTGATGAGGTAAAAAAAACTGTTGAATCATTCTTTGAGAAAAACTTTGAAGTTGATTCATGTATTTTAGAGGCTCTATCAGACCCTGAATTACAGGAACTTGAAAGTAAAACAGGATTGGGTATGAGCAAGGATGTGATTCACATGGGACCCCTATCCAAAGAAAAAATAGATGCATTCTTTTCTTCTGACTCTGTAAAATCTGCGGTAATAAGTGTGATGAAATTAAAGAAAGGTTTTGCCCTGTTGAAAATGGGATCCAATGAACCGACCAAATACCTTGGTGATGGAGATACAACATTTATTGAGTACATTCGAGATATTATTGTTAGAGTCCTTGAACTAAAAGAGGCATGAAGGATGAAAAGTATTTTCTTTACTCGCTAATTTATGATTATTTAGATTTCTCAGAAAATATTAAAGGTCTTAGCAAAAACACAACAAACTCCTATCAAAGAGACCTAAATAAGTTTTCAAAATTTTTAAAAGCATCTGGTGTGAGTGATTTTGAAAGACTTACTGAAGAAATTTGTTCAGCCTGGATTGCTGACCTTTTTCAACACAATGTAAGTGCGCGATCTATTCAAAGACATATATCTTCTGCTAAGGGATTTTTTAATTATCTAAAGAAAAGTGGCTTGGTAACAAATTCTCCATTTGAATTAATCAACTCACCAAAATCTCCAAGTCATCTTCCAAATATACTATCTCCTGAGGAGGTCTCTCAATTACTTAATTTCAAGCCAAAGAATGCTCAAGAAAAAAGAGACCTGGCAATTATTGAGCTTATTTATTCAAGTGGTTTACGAGTCTCGGAAGCAGTCAATATAAATTTAGGTGATTTTGAGGATAACAAAACTTTCTTAAGGGTTATGGGCAAGGGGTCTAAAACTAGACTTGTACCAGTTGGCCGCTATGCAAAAAATGCAATTGAGGGTTGGATGATTGAGAGGGATAAACTTTCTACTAAAGATAATTCTTTATTCGTTAACTTAAGAGGAAGAAGAATTACAACAAGAAGTGTGCAAGAAAGACTTAAAAATATTGCTATTATGCAGGGGCTACCTCCTGTAAACCCTCATATGTTAAGGCATAGCTTTGCAACTCATTTGCTTGAATCAAGCGGGGATCTAAGAAGTATTCAAGAATTGCTTGGTCATAGTTCTTTGTCTACCACTCAAATATATACTAGGCTTGATTATCAACATCTAATTAAAGTATATGAAAACTCCCACCCAAGAGCCCATAAAAAAAATGTCTAAAATTCGCCTAATTACTTTTGATTTAGATGACACATTTTGGGATATCAAGAGCACCATTATTAATGCAGAAATGAATTCTAGAAAATGGTCTGAAGATAGGATAGGAGAGGAAATAGAATGGGGAACGTTCGAAGATTTTATGCAAATTAGAAACGAACTGGTAAAAGAAGATCCATCATTAGAATATGATCTGGGAATGCTAAGAAAAAAAACAATTGCTCATCATACAAAAAAATTTTTCAAGGATACAAAAGATTTAAATCAATTTATTGAGGATGCTTATAACTTTTTCTTAGGGGAAAGACATAAAGTAACTTTCTATGATGACGTAGTTTCCGTCTTAGAAAAATTATCTTTTAAATATATGCTTGGTGTTCTCACAAATGGTAATGCTGATGTGAATAAATTAGGCATTGGTCACCTATTTGATTTTTCAATCTCTTCAATGGATGTAAAAAGTAATAAGCCAGATAAAGGTCATTTTGTTAAAGCCCGTGAACTTTCTAAGGTAGACTTCAAAGACACTCTTCATGTTGGAGATCATCCTGTGAATGATGTTTTGGGTGCAAGGGACTTGGGTATAAATACAATGTGGTTTAATCTAAATAATCTAAAGTGGGAGATTGATGAAAATCCTCCGGTTCAATTTAATAAATGGTCTCAATTTATAAATCTAGTAGATACTAGTTATGACAGCTAAAGATTCTTTTAATGCTTTTGTCAGCATTCTTCGTGACAAAATTGATGGAATCTCTGAGGATGCGAATGAACCAAATATAAAAATTATTCAAAATGAATTAAAAGATAGGTTTGACGATCTTGTAAAATCTCAGGGCTATGTATCAAATGAAGAATATGAAGCTCTCGAAAGCTTGGCTAAAAGACTAGAGCAAAGAGTTTCCAAGCTTGAAGAATTATTAGGGGAATCTAAAACTAAATAGTGTCAAGCATGTACTGAACAGCAATACCTATTTCTTCTTTGGTGCAGTCTGCACAAAGGCCCTTGGCGGGCATGCCATTAATTCCATTATAAGCATTGTTAACAAGCATCTCGTAGCCTTTGGCTTGTCGTGCTTCCCATTGACCTTTATTACCCATCATTGGAGCGCCTGCAACACCAGCATCATGACAAGCAGCACAACCAGCTGTATAAATAGACTCTGCAGATCTAGCCACACCGACTGCAGCAACAGTCATAGCAGTGGCCTGACCACAAGCTTGACCTTCTAAGCAAACAGCAATGGAAGAGCTCAGTCTTGAGCTTACAAGCTCATCATATTTCTTACCATTAAAAAATAGGACTACTGCAAGAGTTACAACAAATACTGGAATAAATTTTTTCATAATTTTTTAAATTTTGCTTTTAAGAAACTGGCTTTTGGATTTTGATCACATGATCAACCACTTTAAGCATTTTTGCATGGCCTCCTTTGGCCTCTATTCTATACTGTCCATCTACAAAAATCATTGGAGTTGCAGTAACTTTAAACTGTTTTGAAAGCTCTATTGCCCGTTTAACTTTTTGTCTTACAGAGAAAGAATTCATGTATTTGATTGTTTCGCTTCGATCAAAGCCAATTTTTTCAAGAAACTCTAGAATTGCTCCTTCACTAGCTAAAAAATTACCTTCCTTATGCATAGCAGTAAAAACTGCCGAATGGGCAGTTTCGCCCTCACCCAATGCCTCAATGGTATAAAAAAGTTTTGCATGCAACTGATGAATAGGCCCCCATGTAACTGGCATCTTTTGATAATTAACAGATGCATCTTGTTGTTTAGCCCAATTAGCAGTAACGGGTGCCAGATTAAAACAATGTCCACAGCCATACCAAAATACTTCGACCACATCGACGACGCCATCCTCTTTCACAGGAAGTGGTCTCGACAAAGAGCCATAATCTCTTCCAAGCCTATATTCTGAAGCAACAGAAACAGAAATAATGAGAATTAAGAAAGAAGATAGAATTATGTTATTTTTCATTGTTGATATAGTCCATGCATGTAGTTTGCTAAAGCTTCAATGTCTGAATCTTTTAAATTTTGAGATGCTGATTGCATCACTAAAGAGTAATCACCTGCATCCCTCAAAAGATCTCTATACTCTTTAAGAGTAGTAATTAAATAGCCTTTTTGTTGCCCAGAAACCCTAGGAAAACCTGCTTGAGCATTACCTGCACCATTTACAGAATGGCAAGCTGTACACGCTGGTATGCCCCTCTCTAAATCTCCAGCCCTGTATAGACTTTCCCCTAGAGCCAATAGCTCAGCATCATCCTCAGCTTGACCGACAGCCGGCGATTGAGAACTATAAAATGCGGCTATGTCTAGAAGCTGAGAGTCTGAAAGAGTTTTAAGATATGGTATAACAGCCATCATCAAAGCATTCTCTCGATCGCCTTGTTGAAAATATTTCAGTTGATCACTTATATATCTCTGATTTTGTCCAGCGAGACTTGGCCAGTCAGAATTAATACTTTGACCTTCGGCTCCATGACATGCTGAACATGTTGCAACTAATCCTGCTCCAGCTTGAGCATCTCCAGTGGCCAACAAATCAGGCATCTTAACCTCAGCTGAAGAGATTGCTAGAGAGATCATGCTTAAGCCAATGATTAAATAAGTTTTTGACATAAATTGTACGTTGCGGTTAAGAAGGCATATTATATGTCGTGTGTGGCCTGAGATAAATGATCTTATGAAAAATCCTTTCAAAAATACTGCTTTTTTATTTGGCATAACGAAGCATAAAAATCTTCCAGATGATGCTGGAATAGAGATTCTGTTGTCCGGCAGATCGAATGCCGGCAAATCAAGCGCCTTAAATGCTTTAGCTGGCAATAAAAAATTGGCAAGAATTAGCAAAACACCAGGCCGAACAACGGAAATTAATTTTTTTGAGGTTGAAGACGGTTTAAAGCTTTTAGATCTTCCTGGCTATGGTTTTGCTAAATCAGGTCATTCAAGAAGAAAAGATTGGGGGCCGCTATTAGGAGAATATTTTGAAAATAGAAAAGCCCTCAAAGCAGTCTTAGTATTTATGGATATAAGGCATCCGCTTAAACCAATTGATCTTGAAATGATCGAATTGTGTGAAAGTTTTGATGTTCCATACATTCCCGTGCTCACTAAATCAGATAAGGTATCTAAAAATATTTTAATAAAAACAATCCAACAGGTCAGAAAAACAACTAATGCTATGGAAGTTTTAGGAATTTCATCATCAAAAGAAACTGGATTTGAAAAACTAAGAAAGATTCTGATAGGATTCAAGGATGACTAATTTATCTTTTCAGTATCAAGACTGCGATATTACTCTTGCTGAAGGTTTAGAAGAATATCGAGCCTACTTGAGAACAAATGGGAAAAAACAGCTTATTGATGAGCCTGGTTCAACAATTATTAGAGATCATGACGCAACTCATGTAATGTTTGGTCTTGATACCTCTATAGAACAGGAGTCTATGTTAGATTCATGGGTATTCCTGGGAACAAAATGGAAATTGAAGGAATTACTTGCCTACAACAAACTTCCAGAACTTAAGCAACTATACAAAGATTTTTGGCATGATCCTGGTTATTTTAAACTCATAATGACGGCTATTAAGCTCATACCTATTAAGCTGAAAATAAGGAAGCGAGCTAAGCAAATGAATAAGAAATGGCCCTTTGTGTCGCCTGACTCACTGATGAATCGAAGAGTTTGCGACTTACGTGAAGAGTTCGGAATTAAGATACTTACCCCAGAAGAGCGAATAGTTAAAAAGCCATTAATATGGTCTGGAACTATAGCCAACTAGATCATTAGTGAGCTTCGTTCCAATTTGCACCTGTATTTGCATCCACTATTAAGGGGATATCTAATTTAACCGAACTTTCCATCAAGCTTGTAATATTTTTAAGAGCCTCCTCAGCGAAACCTTTTTTTACCTCAAAAATTAGCTCATCATGAACCTGCATAATCATTTTTATATCTGAGTTGTTGTCTCCAATCCAGTGGTCAACATCGATCATTGCCTTTTTAATAATATCTGCTGCAGAGCCCTGCAATGGGGCGTTAATGGCAGCTCTTTCTGC
>NHHC02000053.1 GCA_002169935.2 Candidatus Pelagibacter sp. TMED153
TTCTTCTTGAATTATTTCTTTAACCTCTGAAATTTTATTAGATATTCCTTGAAAGAAATTTAGAAGTGATTGGTCTACGTTAAAGTTAAATCTGAAATAAGATCTTAATTTTTCATTAATTTTTAATAAATTAAGTACAGCTTTTCTCGTTTTTGTTTTAGATTTTATTCTTCTTTTTATAGATTTGACTCTTTTATTTTTTTTCTTTTTTCTTCTTTTTCTTAAAATCTTTTTTCTTTTTCTCTTTAAAGAAACCTTTTTCGATTTTTTCTTAAGATATTTTTTTCGATATTTTTTTTTCTTTTTTTTCATGCCTGTATTTAATTAAATATCAGGTTTTATGAATTATATATATAGTCCCGTGTTCTGTGGGCTGATTGGAAGTTTTTCACAATTTGCAATTGAAAAACAGCTAGGTCTCTATATCTAAAAGCTGCCGCGCAGGAGCTAAGATAAAACTCCCACATTCTTACAAATTTATCGTCAAAAAGATCTTTGACCATATTTTTTTTAGATAAAAATCTTTCCAGCCAACTTTCTAAGGTTTTATCATAATGTCTAATAAGCGTCTCAGTGTCAGCTACAATTAAACCCGTTTTCTCAATAGGTTCTATAATTTGACTAAAAGATGGGCAAACACCTCCTGGAAAAATATACTTATTTATAAATTTATTTGGAGGAGAGGGTTTGTCAACTACGCCGATGGTATGTAGCAAAAATATGCCATCATCCTTTAGCAATCGATTTATTGACTGAAAAAAAGCTTTATAAAATTTTTTCCCTACATGCTCAAACATTCCGACTGAATAAATCCTATCATATTGTCCTTTAATTTCTCTGTAATCAGCTAATTCAAAATTAACCTGATTGTCTAAACCCAGTTCTTTAGCTTTATTTTTGCAGTAATTAATTTGATTTTTGCTCAAGGAGATCCCTTTAACCTCGCAATCTTTTTGTTTTGCAATTTCAAAAGCCATTCCTCCCCATCCACAACCAACCTCTAAGATTTTCTGACCTTTTTTGATATCTAATTTTTTTACAATATGATTTATTTTATTTGTTTGGGCTTCTTCTAAACTTTTTGTATCATTCTTCCAATAAGCACATGAGTATAATCTATGATCTTTATCTAAAAATATGTCATAAAGTTTCTCGCCCTTTTCTCCTCCAATATCATAATGATGTTCTACATTTTTTCTAGACTTACCAGGTAAATTAAAGTTCGATAGATATCTCCATAATTGAAAAACTCTTTTAGAAATATAGCTGGCTGAATTTACCTCTCTTCTTCCAAGATTTTTAACTAAGTCCATTAAAAATTCTTTTAAAGACGCATTCTCAATAATTAATTCATTTCTCATATAAGCTTCTGGAAATTCTAATTCAGGATCTAAAATAAGTTTCCAACTAAGGTTTGCTTTTAACAATTTAACAGTAACTGGATTGTCTCTTCTTGGATTACCACAAATATATTTTTGACCTTTAGAGTCAACAAGAATGATGCCTCCTTGATTATAAATATTCGAAAAAATTCTTGCTAAAATCATAATTAAGCTGCTAAATTTTTATCTATGCTAAACTTTAAAGCTTCTAATTTTTTAATTAAATTTTTTTTTTCTTCTGCGCTTAGAAGAATTAGAGGTGGTAATAAATTTTTAAAATTGGAGTCTTTAACAGATAAATAGCTATGTAAGGCTGAGATGAGATTGTATTGATCAAAAGTTTCTCGAACAGCTATTAATTTTTCATTTTGGGTTTGTTTTTCTTTTTTTTCAAAATCGTCAAATACTTTTCTAGCCAATGAATGGGTTACCTGGGTAATTGCTGATATTGTTCCTGAACAACCAAGTTCTAAACTTTTTAACAATTTTGCTTCCGATCCTGGAAAAATAAGAAAATTTGGAATTTTTAAATTTTCATAAAGATTATAACTCGAATCTTTTACTCCAATAATATTTTTGGGAAAATCAGAAACTAATTTTTTTACAAAATCAGGTTTAAATAAAAATGAACTTAATTTTTCAAAGTTATATAAAATTATTGAAACTTTTGGAACTGCTAAAACTATATTCTTATAAAAATTGTAAACACCTTCTTCAGTATTGCCTTTATAATATGCTGCCGGCATAATTAACCAATCTCTAAATTCGTATTCCATTCCATACTTGATTAAATCAATCGTTTCTTTAAGTGAATTGCTTCCGGTACCAAAAAAAAATTGTTTCCTCAGCTTATGACTTGCTGCTTTTGAAATTAAATTTTTTTTTGAATTCATATCTACTAATTGGCTCTGGCCTGTAGACCCAAAAAAAATAGCGCCATGTAAACCATTGCTTATTGAGGATGCCGCATGATTGATGGTTGAATCTATATTAAGAGAGTAGTCTTCATTTAAAACGCTACAAGTAGCTGAATAAATACCTCTTTTCATAATTTCACCTAGTTTATTTTATCTAAGTTATATAGATAGAATCAAGTATGAATATTCTTTGTATAAACACTAGAAAAGGGATGGGGGATGCCGTTTTATTTCTTCCATTTATTCATGCCCTTTCTCAAAAATTTAAAACCCCAGTTTCATTGCTAACTAAAAATAATTCTAGAGCAAAAGATCTTCTTGCTGACGATGATCACATAGATGAAATAATTACTCTAAAAAAAGAAATGGATGGAGTAGGTGGAATTTTTAAATTATCAAACGAAATAAAAAAAAGAAATTTTGATAAAATTTTTATTTTTAACTCATCATTAAGATATAATTTGATTGCAAGATTGGCGGGTATTAAATCAATTTATCAATATCCATTATTTAGAAGTAAGGATAATATTGTACTTAGCGCAAAAGTTTTTACTGAGGACATAACTAATAAAATAGTTTCAACTGAACCTAATTTAATAATTAAAAAAAAAAATAATAATTTAGATAAAAATTTTAAACATATTTGCTTAGGAATAAGTGCGTCTGGTCCAACTAAACGTTGGGACATAAGTAATTATATAAAGCTAGCAGAAAAAATTACTGAAAAGAAAAAATGTAAATTTTATATCGCTGGTGGAGAAAAAGATTATGATTTAATTAAAAAATTTAAAAATTCTAAAGTTGGTAGAGATTCTTTTTCATTTGAAAAACTTAGTATTAGAGAAACTCTTCAAATTATTTCAGATTGCACTTTATACATAGGCAATGATACGGGTTGGGCACATATCTCAGTAGCATTGAAAGTAAATGCACTTACAATTTTTTGTGACAGTCCAGTATTGGCGTATGGACGTTATAGTACGAGAATGTTTACAATAGAACCAGAAGGTGAAAGAAATACAACTACTCATGACACTCTTGGTAAAGACAAAATTTCTTTTGAAAAAGTTTTGAGTCAGTCTATTAAATTGTTAAATTAAATAAAATCAGTTCTTATTATTTTTTCTTTAGCTTCATTAACTATTTGACTTAACCTTTCAGTCTTTACATCTCTATTCATGTCAGGGTGAATTTTTTTTTGAAGTTTGTTTGCAGCTGCCAATACTTCTTCTTTCGTGCAACCTTTTGACAAACCCAATAATTTATAAGCCTCATCATTTGAAAGATTGGATGACCCTTGCGCTTGATTGAATTGACCTTGCGAAAATCTTCCTGAGTTTTTTAAAAACTGAATAAGCCTCCATAGCTGAAACATCTGTAAAGCAGTAAAGCCTTTGATCTTTAGTCCACTTAAAATCACAAATAAAAAAGGCAAAGAAAATAAATATTTTCCACCAATAGTAAAAATAGCAGCTATTAATAATGATAAATAAACAATAATTTTTTTAATTGTAATTGCAATCTTCTTTGAGCTAGTTTTTGTAAACCAATTCAAGAATAAATAAACAATGACAAAAATGATTATTCCGATTAAAACTAAATTCATATAAATATCTACCTTATGAATATACCAAAACTTAAAAAAATAAAGAGTGAGAAAAAGTACCACGATATACTGCTTAAAGATGATTATTCTTGGGTAGATCAGCCAAATATTTTAGAAGTTTTAAAGGATCCAAACAAATTATTACCAGATGTCAGAAAATATATTGAAGAAAATAATTCTCTAACTGAGAATTATTTTAAAGATGTAAAAAATTTACAAAAAAAAATTTTTGAAGAAATTAAATCTAAAATAAAATTAGATGATACCTCGCTTAAATTTAAAGATAAAAAATACTATTATTGGGCTAAAACAGAAACTAAAGGAAATTATGGTAAAAGTTTAAGACAAGTTGTGGATGGATCGAAACCTGAAGAAGTTTATTTTGATGGTGATCTTGAAAAACAAAAATATGGTTCAGAATATTTTGGTCTTGGTAATGTAAGTGTTTCTCATTGCGATCAGTTTATGGCTTATTCATTAGATCTTAAGGGATCTGAATATTATACAATTTACCTAAGAGATCTTATAAGCAAAAAAAATAAAGAAGATATAGTAGAAAATACAAGCGGAAACATAACTTGGTCTTTGGATAGTAAAAGTTTTTTCTATTCAAAGTTAGATAAATTCCATAGACCTAGACAGATTTATAAACATGTAATTGGAACGCCCGTAAGTAAGGATGAACTAATATTTCAAGAAAAAGACGAAACATTTACTTGCAGTATTAGTTTAACTTCAGACGAAAAATTCTTTATAATTTCAACTTCAGACCATATAACGACTGAAGAATACTTTTTTCCATCAGAGTCTCGAACAATTCAACCAATCTTATTTCAAGAAAGACAAAAAGATATTCGTTATTCTATAGATGCTTGGAAAGAATATTTCTATATCCAAACAAACAAAGATGCTAGGGACTATAAGATTCTAAGATGTAAGGTAGATAATATTCATAAATTAGAGGAATTTATTCCTTCTAAGAAAGAAACTGTTATTGGAGGATTAGAATTTTTAGATAATTTTATTATAAGAAGTGAAAAATCTGATGCTGTTCCAAAACTGTTTGTAAGAAATATTAAAAATAATCAAGAGGAAGAAATAAAAATTTCTGATGAAGCAATAGGTTGTCCTGGTTTTTCTTTAATGCAAAAAGACAAAAATACTTCTAAAATTAGAGTAAGCTGGGAAAGTATGGCATCTCCTAATAAAATTTATGAATATGATATTTTAACAAAAGAAAAAAAACTTGTGAAAGAAACTGAAATACCTTCAGGTCATGATCCAAATAGATATGTTGTTGAAAGAATAAAAGCTAAATCACATGATGGCAGAATGATACCTATTAGCTTAGTGCGACTAAAAAATTCTAAACAAAATGGAAAATCCAAAGTTTTACTTTATGCTTACGGAGCTTATAAGCATAGTATATCTCCTTCATTTAGCGCTTCTAAATTTTGCTTAGTAGATCGAGGAATAATTTTTGCAATTGCTCATGTTAGGGGTGGAGGTGATCTTGGAGATGCATGGCATGAAGAAGGAAAAAAGAAATTAAAAAAAAATACTTTCTTGGATTATATAGCTTGTGCCAATCATTTGATTGATCAAAGATATACTTACAAAGGTGGGATTTGTTTTTATGGTGGTTCTGCTGGAGGATTAACTGGAGGAGCGCTGGCTAATATGGCACCCGAGTTATTTTTTTCCATGTTACTGCTTGTGCCTTTTGTTGACACTATGACTACTATGCTCAACAAAAAACTTCCACTTACACCTGCAGAGTGGGAACTGTGGGGCAATCCTATAAAAAGTAAAGAATTTTTTGAATATATTTTTTCTTACTCACCTTATAATAATCTAGAAAATAAACATTATCCCTCGATGCTAATCACTACCTCGCTTTTTGATAATCGTGTTTTATATAGTGAACCTGTAAAATATATCGCTAAACTAAGAGATATTAAAAGTGATAATAATATTCAACTTTTAAAATGCAAAATGGAAGCCGCTGGTCATGGTGGAATGAGCGGGAGAGACAACGCCATTACAGAATTGGCAGAAGAATATAGTTTTATTTTAAAAAATGCTAAAATTTCTAATTAATAAACTCTAAAAACAATTTTTACTACTGAATCCAACTACAATATTATTAGGATTTATCTCAAATTTTCTTTCACATTTAATTTTAAATTTTTGAGATAAGTAAATATAATTTCTGTTTCTTGTTTCTAAAAATTTTATTTTATCAGGCTGTCCATAAACAATTTTAAGCTCTGATTCTGTTTTATTTAACCATTTACTTAATTCTTTTTCTTCTTGGAGTGTTTTTTCATCTATTTTTTTAGAAACGGATTGACAGGCAGTAAGAAGTATTAAGGAGCTGATAATAAAAAAAACAAATTTAATTTTAGGCATAAAGATTATTTCATTTTATACCTAAAACTTATAAACAGAAATATTACCTTCAGGTTGTAAAATGACTTAAAACCTAACTTTTAAAGGATTTTTTCTTCGAATCGGAGTATTTAGGCTTAACAGGAGGTTTTTATATGATGGATAAGTATTTTGAATACAAAAAACACAAAACTAATTTCAAAACTGAAGTAATAGCTGGAACAACAACATTTTTGACAATGTGTTATATATTATTTTTGAACCCTTTCATAATGTCTGGAGAGTTTGCCGGACCTGAAAAAGGTTTTTTTGATTTTGGCGCGGTGTTCACCGCTACAGTGGTAGCTACTGCTTTGGCATGTTTTATAATGGGGCTGTATGGACGTACCTGGCCAATAGGTCTGTCTGTTGGACTTGGAATTAACGCTTTTGTGGCTTATGGAGTAGTTGGCTCAATGGGTTATACTCCTCAAGAAGCTTTGGGAGCTGTTCTGGTTGCAGGAATTTTATTTTTAATAATTTCTTTAACGCCAATTAGAGCTTGGCTAATAAATTCAATTCCAAAAAGTTTAAAATTAGGAATCGGGGCCGGGATTGGTTTTTTCTTAGCAATAATTGGTCTCGAGATAATGGGTGTTGTCGCAGATCATCCCGTAACATTAGTTACTCTGGGTGACATTAAAAACCCACTAGTTCTTTTAGGGTGTTTAGCATTTGTGGCAATGATTGTTTTAGAAAAAATGAAAATTACTGGAAATATAATAATAGCTATATTAGCTTTCAGTATAATTGCTTGGGTATCAGGACTAGCTAAGTTTAATGGTGTGGTAAGTGCTCCACCATCAATGTCATACTTGTTTGCCTTTGATTTAGGGGCAGCATTGTCGGCAGGTATGGTCACGATAGTCTTTACTTTGCTTTTCATAGATTTTTTTGACACGGCAGGAACGCTAACATCTGTTGCGAATGTTGCTGGTAAAGTTGATAGCAAAGGAAAAGTAAAAGACATTGGTAAAGCAATGATGGCCGACAGCGTAGGAACAGTTGCTGGTTCTGTGATGGGCACAACTACTGTTACGTCTTTTGTGGAGAGCGGTGCAGGGGTAAAAGCTGGTGGACGAACTGGAATGACTTCATTAGTAATTGGAGTTTTATTTTTAGCTTGTTTATTTTTCTCACCATTAGCTACGAGCTTGCCTAAAGAGATAGATGGAGCTGCTTTACTCTATGTTGCTATTCTTTTCGTAAGAAATATTACTGATGTGAAATGGGAGGATATTTCTGAGTCGGGTCCGGCTGTAGTAGCCATGGTGGCCATGCCTCTTACGTATTCAATTAGTCATGGAATAGCTTTGGCATTTATTTCTTATGCATTAATCAAAATATTTACTGGTGGATTTGCAAAAACTTCTCCAGCTATTTGGGTTATTGCGGTCTTCAGTGCATTAAGTTTTTACGTAGCTTAATAATTTCAAGGGCCGGTGAAAGCTGGCCCTTAACTTTTATGTTTCTTAATTAAATCTTCTATTCTTACCTCTTCATAACGCTCAAAAGGTTGGACAATCCATGGATTGCTATTTAATTTTTGAGCACAAAAATCTGGTTCAAAAGTAGAATCTTTCTTTTTCCAAAGAACAGCTGTTTTAATGTTCTTAATATTTCCTTTTAAAGGAGGATAATTCTTTAACCACTCAATGCTTTTATTTAAAGTAACACCGGTATCAGACAAGTCATCACATAAAAGAATGTTGCCTTTCATGTCTTGAACAGTTGAACTCATTTCTCGAGAAAATACTAACTCTCCCTGTTGATCTTCAATTCCTTTACCTGAGTAAGACTCTACAGCAAGATAAGCACATTTTAATTTAAATATTCGACTTAATACGTCGGTAATGGGTAGGCCTCCTCGGGCAATTCCAATTAATAAGTCTGGTTTATAACCGCTCTCATATACTTGAATTGCTAATTTTTCTACAATTAGATTATACTTTTTCCAATCTATGATAAGTTTGTCAGCCATAAAAAAAACTAAATGATTTTAAAGGAGTTGTAAATGAAAGCTTATTGGGTGTGTGTATACGAAAAGATTGATAATGCAGAAAA
>NHHC02000037.1 GCA_002169935.2 Candidatus Pelagibacter sp. TMED153
AGTGATGAAAAACTTTCAAAATATTTATCTAAATTTAACGAGAAAAAAGGTATGAAATTTAAAAGATTCAATTTAGAGTTTTTTGGTTTGTGCAAAAAATGTAAATAAATCATTATATATCTTAAAAATACCTTGAAATAAATTTTTACAAGTGCTTTTATACTGTAAAAATTATGAGTTCTTCAAAAAGCTTTGTTAAATTTGATAAAGTAGACAAAAGTTACGATGGTAAAATTTTAGTAGTAAAAGACTTGAATCTTGACATTAATGAAGGTGAATTTATCACTATGTTAGGTCCTTCAGGGTCTGGAAAGACTACTTGCCTAATGATGTTAGCTGGTTTCGAAACACCAACTAACGGAGAGATCTACCTAGACTCAAAACCTATTTCAAGAATACCACCACATAAAAGAGGAATAGGAATGGTTTTCCAAAATTATGCATTGTTTCCTCATCTCACAGTTTATGAAAATTTAGCTTTTCCCCTTAAAGTTAGAAAACTTTCAAAAGATGAAATAGATAAAAAGATAGATAAAGCACTATCAATGGTTTCATTATCCGGTTTTGAAAAAAGAATGCCTAATCAACTATCAGGAGGTCAACAACAAAGGGTTGCCGTGGCTAGATCCTTAGTGTTTGATCCACAATTAGTTTTAATGGACGAACCTTTAGGAGCTCTAGATAAAAATTTAAGAGAAAGTATGCAATATGAAATCAAACATATTCACGAAAATATTGGCGTTACGGTAGTTTATGTAACCCATGATCAAAGTGAAGCTTTGACAATGTCTACAAGAATTGCAGTTTTTAATGATGGAAAAGTTCAGCAATTATCTAATCCAGACAAACTGTATGAAGAACCAGTAAATTCGTTTGTGGCCGAATTCATCGGTGAGACTAATACTTTCTCAGGTGAAGTGACTGACATAGGAGGAGGAAAATGCAAAGTTAAATTAGCAACAGGTGCTGAAATAATTTCTAATCCTATCTGTGTGAAATCTAAAGGAGAAAAAACAAAAGTCTCATTGAGACCCGAACGAGCTATTATAGAGCCAGAGGATAACATGGATAACAAATATAAAGGAAAAATTGAGGAAATTATCTATCACGGAGATCATGCTAGAGTCAGATTAAACTTATTAGGAAATAAAGAATTTATCTTAAAAGTTCCTAATAGTTCATCCAGAATGGATATTAAACGTGGAAATGAAATTATAGTGGGTTGGAATAGCCAAGATGCAAGAGCATTAGACCTTAAATCAATCTGAGATTGATTCATTCAATAAATATTAATTTTAAACGCTTATTAGGCATAATCAACGGTTGACTTAATTTTTGTTAATTGTTGTAATAAACAATTAATAAACGTTTAAACGAAGGGGAACAAATGAGAAAATTAGGTAAACTATTACTTACTTTAGTTTTTGCACTTTCAATTTCTTCAACTTCTTATGCAGTTACGGTTGCATCATGGGGTGGAGCATACACAGAAAGTCAAAAATTAGGTTATGGTGATCCAACTGCAAAAAAATTAGGTATACCAATTAATTGGGTAGACTATTCAGGTGGATTATCTGAAGTTAAAGCTCAAAAAGCAGCAGGAAAAATTACTTGGGATATAATGGACGTTTTCGCTATGGATACCATCAACGGATGTGATGAAGGTTTGTTTGTGAAATTTGATTTTGACAAAGACTTTCCAGCAGCTCCAGATGGTACTAAGGCTAGCAAAGACTTCTTTACGTCAATGCCAAGCGAATGTGCTGTAGGAAATATTTTATATTCTTGGACTTATGCTTACAACGATTCAAAAATTGGAAGCAAAAAACCAAAAACAATAAAAGATTTCTTTGACACTAAAAAATTTCCTGGAAAAAGAGGTATCTATAAATCAGCGATGCATAACATTGAAATGGCAGTAGCTGCTTCAGGTACTAAACCAGGTAAGGGTGGAGCAAATATTTATAAAAAACTTTCAACTGCAAAAGGATTAGATGCTGCAATTAAAAAAGTTGAAGATCTATGTAAAGATCCAAATGGTGGATGTGTATTTTGGTCAGCTGGTGCAAAACCGCCTGAACTACTTATGCAGGGTGAAGTTGTAATGGCAACTGGTTGGAATGGAAGATTCTTTAACGCAGAAGTTGGAGAAGGCGCACCATTAAAACAAGTATGGGATGCCCAAGGTTTAGATTACCAATACATGGTAGTTGTTAAGGGTGGACCAAACGAGTCGGATGCTATGAAAGCAATCGCACAAATGACTAGCGCAGAAGGTTTGGCTGGTTCAGCTAAGTATATTGCATACGCACCTTGGAGAAAATCTTCTCTAAAAATTATTAAAGCGGGAGAGCCTTGGTATAAAGATGGCAAAACAAACATGATGGAACAAATGCCAACTCATCCTAAAAATACAAAAAATTACTTCTTGCTAGATCCACTTTACTGGGCAGATAATGGCACAGAAATTGGTGAAAAATGGGAAGCAATGAAATCTGGTCTATAATAAAGTTTTAAAGACTAAGATAATATATTATATTTGGGGCGGTTATTTAATAACCGCCCTTTTTATTTATGAGCAGTGAAACACAAAAAATTTTTACAACAGATGGAATACCCCTCGAGGTAAGTCTAAAGAAAGTTGAACGAAGAAATAAATTTAAAGCTTTTTTACTTGTAGCTCCTTTATTATTTTTTTTATTAATTGTTTATATTTCTCCAATTGTAGGAATGCTATTTAATAGTATCGACGATCGAATGGTCACAAAAGCTCTTCCTAAAACATTTATTGCAATGGAGAAATGGGATGGAAAAGATCTTCCGTCAGAAGAGGTGTTTGAAGCCTTTTATATAGATTTCCAAAAATTAATTATTGAAGAGAAAGAGGGAAAATTATCAACCCAACTTAATTATGAAAAAAATGGATTTAAAAGTATTATTAAAAAATTAAGGAGAAAATCAAAATCTTTTGAAGAAGGAAACTATAAAGAGCAAATAATGGCTGTTCATGAAAGATGGGCAGATGTTGAATATTGGAGGGCAATTAAACGAAGAGCTCCCTCATATTCTTATTCAAAATATTTAAAAGGTGTAGATATGTATCAAAATGAGGATGGCAAATTTGTTCAAGTAGAAGAAGATCGTAGAATTTATAAAAAATTATGGGTAAGAACTCTAAAAATAGCTTTTTATGTAACTCTTTTTTGTTTCTTAATGGCTTACCCTATTGCTCATTTACTCGCTACTCTTCCAATGAAATATAGCAATTTATTAATGATTTGTGTTCTTTTACCTTTCTGGACATCATTACTTGTCAGAACAGCAAGTTGGATGATTTTACTTCAACAACAAGGTGTAGTTAATGATTTTTTAGTTTGGATTGGTTTTGTTGCAGACGATAAAAGATTAGTGATGATGTACAACGAAACAGGAACTTATATTGCAATGACACAAATTTTACTACCATTTATGGTTTTACCTCTTTATAGTGTAATGAAAACAATTTCACCTAGTTTAGTTCGTGCAGGTAAATCCTTAGGAGGAACTCCATTCATAACATTTTGGAAGGTATATTTTCCATTAACAATTCCAGGAATAGGCGCTGGATCTCTTTTGGTTTTTATTCTTGCTATCGGATATTATATTACTCCAGAGTTAGTTGGAGGTGCTTCAGGAACACTTATAAGCAATCAAATTGCTTACCATATGAAATATACTTTAGATTGGAGCTTTGCATCAGCAATGGGATTAATGTTATTAGCTGGTGTTTTAGCAGTTTACTGGGTTTACAACAGGTTAGTTGGAGTAGATAACATTAAATTAGGATAATTATGGCTTTACCAAAGTATACTGAACCACATTATAGAATTTGGCACTATTTTTATCTTTTTATTTGTGGATGTGTTTTTTTCTTTTTAATTGCACCCCTATTTGTAATTTTTCCACTATCTTTTAATGCAGAGGAATTTTTAGTAATAACTGATGGAATGAAAAGATTAGATCCAGAAGCTTTCTCATTGAGGTGGTACAAAGATATGGTTTACGGAACAAAAAATCCTTGGGGCTTAGCAGCAAAAAATAGTTTTTTAATTGCAACTTTTGCAACAATTGGAGCTGTTATTCTTGGAACAGTAGCTGCATTAGGATTGAGTAGCAGGTATATGCCTTACAAAGGTATAATCATGGCAACTTTAATATCTCCTATGATAGTTCCACTTATTATCTCTGGAGTAGCAATTTTCTTTTTTATGGCGAAAGCTGGTCTTGCAGCAACACATACAGGAATAATTTTAGCCCACATAATCCTAGGAACCCCGTTTGTTGTAATTACTGTTACAGCGACTTTATCTGGGTTTGACCACAGCGTTACTCGAGCAGCAGCTAGTCTTGGAAGTAATCCAGTAAATACCTTTATGAAAATAACTTTACCATTGATATTACCCGGAGTTATTTCAGGCGCATTGTTTGCTTTTGTTACCTCTTTTGATGAAGTTGTAATTGTTTTATTTCTAGCAGGTTTAGACAATACAACGATTCCTATTCAAATGTGGACCGGATTAAGAGAACAACTAAGTCCAACTATATTATCTGTTGCTACCTGCCTAATTCTTTTATCAACCTTAGTATTAGTTGCAGCTGAACTTTTAAGAAGAAGATCTGAGAGAATTAGAGGAATAAATAGATAATTAATTCAAAAGCAATTTAAAACTATTAATAAAATCTGGTCTTAATACATATTCAGATTTATCGTTGTTCTTAATCTTTCTTAATACTTCAAGCCCATATATAACTTTACCAATGGGGGTGTATTTTCCATTAAATGAAGGATTGTCTTGAAGTAAAATAAAAAATTGACTATCCTCAGTATCTTTTTCATCTAATCTTGACATTGCAACTGTACCTTCTTCAAATTTAAATTTTTGATTAAATTCTGATTTTATAGTTCCAAATCCAGACTTTCCAGATCCAATATAAGTATAATTTATATTGTTCTTTCTTCCAAATTCTAAATCACCAGTTTGAACTAAAACATTTTTTATTACTCTATGAAAGGCTATATCATCATATTTACCAGACCTTACCAACATTTTAAATCTTTTTACCGCTCCTGGAGAAATATCTGGATAAAGTTCTATAATAACGTTTCCACACTCTACATTCAAAATTGAAATATCTTCTGGTTTAGAAAAGCTAATTTCGTTTGGATCATAATTTTTAATAAATAAGCATTTATTAGGTAAAATTACAAAAATATAAAAAATTAAAATGATTAAAATAGATATAACTACAATGAGAAATTTTTCAGACTTACTTTGTTTTATTTTTTCAATCATTTAATTAAATTTAAAAAAAAATATAATTAATAATTTTTTAATTGATATTAATTACTTTATTAAATTCTTGTTTTTAACATTTTGTTCTGCTTCCTCTATTAATCTTAAAGTACTAGGGGGTATATCTGATTTTTTTGGTGGATTTTTATCAGATACTTGTTTTTTTTTGATGTCACTTAAATCATTTATTGCATTCAAAATTTCATTTATACTGTAGTGTTCTTCCATTGATTAATTGTAACATTAGTTGTATAAAATTAAAACAATTAATATATGACTAAAAAAAATATAAATTATTTTGCTTCTAAATTGGTAGATGCCTTTTTAAAAAGGAAGATAATTGCCCCTTTACCATTAAGATTTACTAAAAATATTAATGATGCGAATAAATTTAGAAAACTTTGTGAAAGTAAAGTAAAGACTCCTATAATTGGTTTTAAAGCTGGAGGTACATCAATTCCTGTTTTAAAAAAATTAAAAGAAAAAGAACCATTTTATGCTTCAGTTTTTAAACCAAATATATTAAAGAATTATAAAACCGTTAAGATAAATAAGTTTACATTGGGTATAGAATTAGAAGTTTGTTACATTATCCATAAAAAATTTTTTGCTTTTAATAAAAAATTAACCAAAAAAAATATTAAAAAATTTATTACTCACATGGCTCCATGTATTGAAATTGTTGGTTATAGACAAAGAAAAAAAGGTACAAAGTATTTAGGTGATTTATGCTCCGATTTTGGAGCAAATATAAAATTTATCATTGGATCTAAAAAAAAGTATAGAAGTATCAAATTAAATAATTTGAAAACAAATATTGCTAACATTAAATTAAATCAATCTGTCAGTGGTAATACAAATACAGTATATGTAGACCCTCTTAATTCATTAAGATTTGTTTTAAATAAATTAAAAAAAGACAAAGTTTTTCTTAATAAAAATTTTTATGTTTTCACTGGTTCTACTGTTGGCGTAGTACCTATTTTAGGTAAAGGCGTTTATTCGGGAAAAATCGATAAATTTGGTTCTGTTAAAACAAAAATAACTTAATTAGATAATAAATATCCTGCTAAAACAATAACAAATACTGCAGATAAAATTTTAATTTTCTTAAAAATTCTTTCTTTTGTTTTTTTTTCAAATCTTCTTTTTGACAAAAAGTAGATATTGGTTTCGTTACTGTTCCTGAATTTTGGTCTAAGAGGTGTAGGAAAGGTTTTATTTTGTATAATTTTAAATTTTTTAGGATTAATTTGAAGCATATCCAATTAAACCTTATTTATTGAAAGTTATCAACATAACACCACCTGAGGGTGTGACACTTTTGCAAATAATAATCATTATCAATTTATTGTAAATGATAATCATTATCAACAAGAAAGAAGGAAAATGAAAAAGATAATAACAATAATAGCATTTTGTCTGTTTGCTGGGAGCTTATTTGCAAATGAAGTAAATATCTTTAGTGCCAGACATTATGACTCGGATGTCCAACTTTACGAGAAATTTACTGCAAAAACAGGAATCAAAGTAAATGTGATATCTGGTAAATCTGGAGCACTTGAAAAAAGAATTATAGAGGAAGGCGCAGACAGCCAAGCAGACTTATATATAACTGCTGATGCTGGAAGACTAGGCGCTTTTGAAGCCAACTTACAAGGTGGACTTATAAGCAACTCTATAAAATCTGCAGTTCCAGGTAATTTCAGAACATCTAAATGGGTTGGAATAGCTAAGAGAGCAAGAATAGTTTATTTTGCACCTGAAAGAGTTACTGGTGCAGAATTAGCGGGTTTAACTTACGAAAGTTTGGCTGATCCAAAATGGAAAGGCAGATTAGTAATAAGAGCATCTAATAACATTTACAACCAATCGCTTGTAGCTTCATTAATAAAAAATAATGGAAAAGGTACAATTGCAAATTGGTCAAAAGGAATGGTCTCAAATATGGCTAGAGCTCCAAAAGGTAACGATAGAGCTCAAATTCTTGCAGTAGCAGCTGGAGAAGCTGATATTGCTGTAGCAAATACATATTATTTAGCTCTAATGTTGTCTGGCAAAAAAGGACCTGAACAACAAGCTGCTGCTAAAAAAGTAAAACCATTCTTTCCTAATCAAGATGGGAGAGGAACGCATATGAACATTAGTGGTGCTGGTTTAGTTAAGGGAGCACCTAATAAAGAAAATGCAATTAAATTGGTTGAATTTTTACTAAGTGAAGAAGCTCAAAATCATATAGTAAATAATACTTTCGAATATCCAATGATCGCAGGTGTATCTCCACATCCATTAGTAGTAAATATGGGATTAGATTTTAAACAAGATTTAAAAACCAAAGTAGTAAATTATGGAAAAAGACAAGCAGATGCCTTGGAAGTAATGACTGCGGCAGGTTGGAAGTAGTTAAACGTTTGTTAATCATATGAGGCGAACAAAAAAAAAAGAAATTAATTTAAATAAATTAAAAACTGGTTGTTCGCCTTGTATGAAGGAAGTAAAGACAATAGAACAAAAAATTTCAAAAAGAAATATTTCAGAGATAAATAATCAGGAATTCAAAAAAATTGTATCATCTTTATTTAAAAAAGATTAAGTTTGACGTCAAGATCTCTGACTTAAATGCATGCTTTATAAATATAGCCGCTTTAGTCAGAGATTAAAAATTTAAACAGCTTATGACAAAATATAATATATGGTTTTTTAGTTCTTTTATTATTGCTTTAATTGTAGCAATGCCAATTATTACTATCTTTTTCAGTTTTTTTCTTGAAACTAGCGATTATTTTACTTTACTTAAAAATACTTTTCTTTTTGAATATATAAGTAATTCTTTAATTATTTTAGTATCGGTCATAACCATAACATTTTTATTAGGAGTTATTTCAGCGTATTTTATCTCTTTTTATGAGTTTCCTTTATGTAAATTTTTTAGCTGGGCATTAATTTTAGCTTTTGCAATACCAGGATATATTTTTGCTTTTTCTATAATCGCTTTTTTTGAAAATTATGGAACAGCTTATTCATTACTCACTGGTTTATTTGGAGAATATAATTATAATCCACATATACCTAAACTAGATGGAGTAATAGGATCAATTCTAGCTATTAGTTTTTCATTATTCCCGTACGTATATGTTTTAACAAGATCGTCTTTTTTCTTTCAGTCAAACAATTATATTGAAGTAGGTCAAAATCTAGGTCTATCAGAAAAAGAAACATTATTTAGGATTATTCTACCCTCCGCTAGACCTGCTATAATTGCTGGTTTAGCTTTGGTAGCAATGGAGTGTTTATCCGATTTCGGAACAGTGTCTATTTTTAGCGTTTCAACAATGACTACTGGTATTTATAATTCATGGCTATCTTTTGATGATCTTAATTCAGCAAATCAAATTTCATTCATTTTATTACTATTTATATTAGTTTTGTTTTCTATTGAGATTTATTCAAGAAAAGAAGCAAGATATCATCAGCCTGGAAGAGGATTTAAACCTATAAACAAAATAAAACTAAATGGTAAAAAATCTTTACTGGCTTTTACTTTTTGCTCTATGGTTTTTTTAATAAGTTTTGTTTTTCCATTATCTCAGATGATATATTGGACAATAAAATTTCCTAAATACATACAGGATATTAACATTTTAAAAATTAACCTAAACACCATTTATTTGGTAGGATTGTCAAGTTTAGTTCTTGTATTCATTTCATTATTTATAAATTATGGAAGTAGAATTTCAAAAAGTAAAATTTTAAATTACCTAACTAATTTTTCAATTTCAGGATATGCAATTCCAGGTGTAATTTTAGCAGTTGCTTTTATTACTTTATTTTCAAATTTAAGCGATATAATTAACGAAAATACTAGTTTTGGTAGCACTAAAAAATTATTTATTGGTTCGATTTTTGGTTTAATCTTGGCTTATTTTATAAGATTTTTCTCTCTTTCTTTTAATGGTATTAAGTCTAGTTATGAAAAAATTAATAATTCAATAGACGAAAGTGCCTATTTACTTGGGTACTCGAAAATTAAAACATTCTCTAGAATCCATGTTCCATATCTCAAAAATAATATTATTTTGATAATAGTTCTTATATCGCTTGAAATTATAAAAGAATTACCAATAACAATGATATTGCGTCCATTCAATTTTGAGACATTTGCAACTCAAGCATATGTATATGCATCTCAAGACCTACTAGAAGCTGCAGCTTTACCGTCGTTATTTTTGATTAGCTGGTCCACAATTCTTATATTATTTTCTTCAAAATATATACTTTCACAAAAAAATTAATATAATCAACAAATGTCTAAACATTTTCTTGAAATCCAAAAAGGGGATTTTATTGCCAGTGAGAAAAATAAGGTTAATAATGTAAATCTTATAATTGAAAACCAAGGACAAATTATTTCTTTGCTTGGTCCTTCCGGAATTGGAAAAACTACAATACTAAGAACCTTAGCTGGATTACAAAGGTTAAGTTCAGGGAATATATTTCTTAAAGGTAAATTGATAGCTTCTGACAAAATTCATATGGAACCTGAAAAAAGAAATATAGCTTTATCTTTTCAAGATAATTCTTTATTTCCAAACTATACAGTTATAGATAATATTAATTTTGGAAAAAAAAGATCTAATGGAACTGCACCTTCTTTAGACACAAATGAAATTATAGAATTGTTACACATAAATCCTATTTTAGATAAATTTCCACATCAAATTAGCGCTGGTGAAGCTCAACGAGTATCAATAGCTAGATCTTTGGTTTCTAAACCTGATTTACTTTTATTAGACGAACCTTTCTCAAATATTGACCAAAGCTTGAAGGAAGAAATTCAAGTTTCTGTAAAAAAACTTTTAAAACGTATTAATCTTACCACTATCATTGTAACCCATGACTCTTATGAAGCGTTTTCAATGGCTGATAAATGTGGAATAATTTTAAATCAAGAATTAAAACAATTTGATGTGCCTTATAACGTTCACCACGAACCAAACTCTATAGATGTAGCAAATTTTCTTAATAAAGGAATTTTTATTGATGTAAAGGTTATTGATAGCGAGTGTGCAGTTCATAGACTTAAACACGAGGAATTAGGTGAAATTAGAGGTAAATTGTCCAATAATTTTCCTTCTGGAACTAAAGTTAAATTGCTTTTACAACCAGAAGACCTAATTCATGACGATCAAAGTAAATTAAAATTAGAAGTAGTAGACAGAAAATTTCGAGGAACTAATTTTATATATACATTAAAAACTAAAAATGGCGAACATTTACCTGTATTTGTTCATTCACATCACATTCATCAACATGAAAAATCTGAAAAATTTGGTATTAAATCCCCGATTTATATTGACCATTTGGTATGTTTTTAAGTAAATATAGTTACTAATTTAATTGCGCCCTTAGCTCAGTTGGATAGAGCATCGGTTTTCTAAACCGAGGGTCGTAGGTTCGAATCCTTCAGGGCGCGCCAA
>NHHC02000038.1 GCA_002169935.2 Candidatus Pelagibacter sp. TMED153
AAATTAAAATATAGTAATAATAATAAAATAAAACTTTATAATAAAGATATTTTAAATTTTAATTTAGAAGAAAAAATTAAAAAAGATACTATAGTATTTGGAAATCTTCCTTACAATATTTCATCTCAAATTTTAGTCAAAATGATTAGATTTAAAAAATGGCCACCAAATTACTCGAATTTAATTTTTATGTTTCAAAAAGAATTGGCAGACAGAATAATTGGGAAATTTAATACCTCAAAATATGGTAGGCTGTCTATACTTACCAATTACAGGCTAAAAGTATTAAATAAGTTTAATGTATCACCTAACTGTTTTTTTCCCAAACCCAAAGTAATTTCAACAGTTTTGTTTTTCAAACCTAATCAGACAATTTTTTATAAAATTAAAAAAATTCAAAATTTAGAAAAAATTACTAATATTTTATTTTCACAAAAACGAAAAATGATTAATAAACGTTTTTCAAAATTATTTAAAGATTCAGAAAGATTATCTAAAAAATTAAATATTAATTTATCTCTTAGGCCCGATCAATTAAATGAAAATGACTATTACAGAATCACTAAATATCATGAAATATATAAGAAAAATTAAAATTAATTTTTATTTTTTTTTGTTAGAATAATTTTTTCAACTTCTTTAAAACAATTCTCAAGATTATCATTTATTACTACAAAATCATAATCTTTTTTATGAGTTGAGTCAGTGTCATAAGCTTTTAGTCTTTCCTCAACTACATCTGCTCTATCTTGGTTTCTTTGAATTAATCTCTTTTTTAACTCTTCTTTACTTGGTGGAAGAATAAATATCTTTAACAAATTTAATTCTTTAAATTTAGATAATTGTTGAGTTCCTTGCCAATCAATATCAAATAAGACATCGTTTTTTTTCTTCAATAAATTCAGCACTGAATCTTTTGAGGTGCCGTAATAATTTCCAAAAATTTTGGCGTATTCGTAAAATTCATTATTCTGTATTTTACTTTTAAAATCATTTTGGTTGATGAAGAAATAGTCAATACCTTCAACTTCATTCGGTCTAGGTTTTCTAGTTGTGTGGGAAACTGATATTTTAAAGTTTTGATATTTTTGTTGAATTTTTTTACTTATCGTAGTTTTTCCTGCTCCTGAAGGAGAAGATAAAATTACCATGATATTTTTTACATCATGACTCATAGATGAGTGAGATAATAACTATTTACTGCTTTTGCTTTCAATAAATTTAATTGCATCACCAACAGTCAATATTTTTTCAGCTTCGCTATCCGAAATTTCAGATCCAAATTCCTCTTCGAAAGCCATTACTAATTCAACTGTATCTAAGCTATCTGCTCCTAAATCATCGATAAAACTTGCTTCTTCTGTAACTTTTTCTTCTTCTATGCCTAAGTGATCGGCAACAATTTTTTTAATTTTCGATTTTATTTCGTCTGACATACTTCTTTTACCTTTGTTGTATTGCTTTAATGATGTTTTCTTATTAGATTAATAATTGGATTTGTCAAGCCATATACATTCCACCATTAACATGAATGGTTTCACCGTTAATATATTTAGCCATATCTGATGCTAAAAAAACTACACAATTTGATACATCTTCTCCTGTTCCCAAATCTCCTGAAGGAATTTTGCTTATCAACATTTTTTTGAATTCTTCATTAATCTTATCGGTCATTTCGGTCTTTATAAATCCTGGGGAAACACAATTAATATTTATATTTTTTTTTGCATACTCTATTGCAAGACTTTTGGAAAAAGCGACTATACCTGCTTTAGACGCCGAATAGTTTGCTTGCCCTAAATTTCCAGTATGACCAACGATAGAAGTAATATTTATTATTTTTCCCGATTTATTTTTAAGCATTTTTTTTATTGCAAATTTACACATCATAAAAGTAGCCGTTAAGTTTACATCTAAAACTTTTTTCCAATTTTCTTCAGAAAGTCGAATTGATATATTATCTAAAGTTATACCTGCATTGTTAACTAAAATATCTAATCCACCTAATTTGTTGCTGGCATTGTCTATAAAAGACTCTATATTCTTATGTTCATCTAAACTAAATTTTTCAATAATAATATTACTAAATTTTTTTTTAAGATTGTTTAGTTTTTCCTCTTTAGTCCCTGTAGCTAAAACTACTGAACCATTTTCAATAAATTTTTGCACAAGGCTATTTCCAATTCCACCCGTTGCACCAGTTATAATAACTTTTTTATTTTTTAAATTCATTAATGGTTTTTTTCATATCATCTATTGAATTTATACTAAAGCAATTAATATTTTTTACTGTTCTTTTGACCATTCCAGATAAAACTTTTCCAGGCCCTATTTCAATAAAATTATTAACGTTTTCCTTATAAATGTTAATAATGCTTTCTCTCCATCTTACTGTTGAGTAGATTTGTTCAACTAATAATTTTTTTATATTTTCTGGATTATTTTCTGCTTTAGAAGTGACATTACAAATTATATCAAAAATCGGCTTTTTAAAATTTACTGAATTAATTTTTTCTTTCATTGTAGTGGCAGCTGGGTTCATTAAGGAACAATGAAATGGTGCACTTACGTTTAAAGGTATGAATTTTTTTTTCTTATCTTTTAGTGCTACTTGTAATAAATTAATGCTTTCAATGTCACCGCTTATAATTGTTTGACCTTCTGCATTGTCATTGGCTATTTCACACACTCCTTTTATTTTTACCTCTTTAATCAAATTATTTAGTTCATCTATTTTTGAACCCAGTACTGCTATCATACTACCTTTACCTACTGGAACAGCTTCTTGCATTGACTTGCCTCTTTCAAATAGTAAAAATAGTGCATCACTAAATTCTAAAGATTCTGAGCAAACTAATGCACTGTACTCCCCTAGAGAATGACCTGCAAAAAATTTTGTAGATTTAAAATCAAAATTGTATTCCTTTTTAAATACTGAAAAAATTGCATAACTGACGGTTAATATAGCAGGTTGTGTATTTTGTGTTAATTTTAACTTGTCTTCAGGTCCTTCTAAAATTATTTTTGAAATTTTGTAATTAAGTTTATCGTCTGCTTCTTTAAAAATTTTCTTTACAATTTCAAAATTATTGTAAAATTCAGACCCCATCCCTACAATTTGTGAGCCTTGGCCTGGAAAGAGTATAGCATTCATATTTTTAGCGTTTAACCAATAATAATTAGTATTGATATAAATATCTATTATAGTATAAAACTTTTTTTATAATATGTACTTTAAAGTAAACTAATTAACAATTGCATTTTTTTTATGTCATTTTACGAAAATACCCTAGTTGCTAAACAAGACTTACAAAAAGCAGAAATAACTAAAATTAAAGAAAAATATAGCGACCTCATAAATAACAACTCTGGTAAAGTAATAAAAATAGAAGAATGGGGTTTATTAAATCTAGCAAAAAAAATTAAGAAGTATAAAAAAGGCTTTTATATTCATTATAAATTTCAGGGGAATAAAGAAACATTAAATGAAATTAATAAAAAAATTAAGATAGATGAGTCAATAATTAGGCATCTCGTAGTGAAATATAAAAATTTAGACACAGAAAAAGAATATTTTCAAAAGGAAACTAAATGAAAAGAAAAGGAAAAAAGTTTCAAAAAAGATCTTCAAACTCCCTAAATAAACTTAGTTTATTTCAAAAGTCAGATGGAAAGTTTAATAGATCTTGTCCTTTATCTATTAAAAATGCACCAGTTATCGACTACAAAAACATAAATTTATTAAAAAAATATATTACAGAGAACAATAAAATCTTATCATCAAAAATCACTTCGGTATCTAGCGGTAAACAAAAAAAACTTACTAGAGAAATTAAAAAAGCAAAAATTTTAGGATTGATATAATAATGGAAGTAATACTTTTAGAGAATATAATGAACTTGGGTAACATTGGAGATAAAGTTGAAGTTAAACCTGGCTATGGAAGAAATTACTTATTAAAAATGGGAAAAGCCCTCAGATTCAATAAAGAAAATTCAGAATACGTTAACAAAAAAAAAGATGAACTAAATAAAAAAAATATTGAACTCAAGAAAAAATTAAAAGAAACAGCTCAATCAATTAACAAAAAATCCTTCCTGTTTTATAAAGAAAGCAAAGAAAATGGTGAGCTATATGGATCAATCAAACCAAAAGAAATAGCTACTGAAATTCATAATAAAATTAAAGTTGAGGTGAAACCATCTCAAATAGTTTTAAAAGAAAACTTAAATAAAATTGGCACTTATAAGATAGATATAAATTTTCACTCAGAAGTTTCGGCGCAAATTCTAATTAAAATAGATAAGATTCAATCAGCATAATTTTATAACTTTTCCACAGGTCAAAAAAAAAGTGTGTAACTTTTACCTTTAATAAAGGTCTGTTCAATCTATTATTAAATTTGTGGAAAAAATCAAACTAACAGACAATAATCTAGATAAGAAACAACCTTCTAATCTTGAAGCTGAACAAGCATTACTAGGATCCATTTTAGTTAACAATGATATCATTGATGAGGTTTCTACTATCATCAACCCCTCTAGTTTTTATGATCCTGCACATACTAAAGTTTATGAAGTAATTGAGATTTTAAATAACAAAGGTATGATAGCCAATCCCATAACTTTAAAAAATTATTTTGAAAAAGATGATATGTTGAACGAAGTTGGTGGAACTGAATATTTAGTAAAACTTACAAGATTTTCAGGTTCAACCAAGCAAGCTATTGATTATGCTAAAGTAATTCATGAGATGTATTTAAGGAGAGAATTAGTTTTAATTTCAGATAATTTATCTTCCGAAACATTAAATACAAAAGAACAAACTGCTGAAAAAATTATTGAAAGTACAGAAAAATCTCTCTTTGATCTAGCTGAACGAGGAAGTTTTTCTCAATCATTTTTAAAATTTAACCAAGCATTAGACCAAACAATTGAAACTGCTACGCAAGCAATGAAAAGTGATAGGGGAATTGTAGGAGTACCTACTGGTTTAACTGATTTAGATGAAAAATTAGGTGGTCTTCATAAATCTGATTTAGTTATTTTGGCGGGTAGACCTGGGATGGGAAAAACTGCCCTAGCAACAAATATAGCTTATCATGCAGCTAAAAACATTTTGAGTCGACAAGAAAAATCCTCTATAGCCTTTTTTTCTCTAGAGATGTCATCAGAACAATTGTCTACTAGAATACTTTCGGAACAAGCAAAAATTAAATCCGATGACATAAGAAAGGGTAAAGTTACTGAAGAGGAAATCAACAGATACATTGAAACTTCAAGAAATATATACGATCTTCCACTTTTTATAGATGAAACTCCTGCAATTACAATTGCTACATTATGTAATAGAGCTAGAAGAATAAAAAGGTTGTTTGGAGTAAGTTTAATCGTGGTTGACTATATACAATTAATGAGAGCTCCAAGTTCAAGCCGAAATGATAATAGGGTTCAGGAAGTTTCAGAGATCACACAAGGTTTAAAAGCATTAGCAAAAGAATTAAAAGTCCCAGTTCTAGCTTTATCTCAACTGTCTAGAGCCGTTGAACAGAGAGATGAAAAAAAACCACAGCTATCAGATTTAAGGGAGTCTGGTTCAATTGAACAAGATGCAGACGTGGTAATGTTCGTCTATAGAGAAGCCTATTATTTAGAAAATAAACAACCAAAATTAGGTTCAATTGAACATGCTGAATGGCAATCTAAAATGAACGATGTAAACGGACTTGCCGACATCATATTAGGCAAACAAAGACATGGGCCAACAGGCGTAATAAAAGTTGAGTTTGAGGGAATATACACAAAATTCAAAGATTTGAGCAAAAATTAAGGCTAAATTTTTTCTTTAGTTATGAAATAATTCAGTTATATCTGAAATATCTCAATGTGGTCGAATATTTATAAAAAAATAGTAATAGATTTTCCTAAAATAACTCTTTTATTTTTAATAATATTAATCAGCTTTTCTTTTTATCATGCTAAAAATTTTAATTTAGACGCCTCATCTGACGCTCTCCTACTTGAGGGCGACCCGGACCTTAAATATTTAAGGGAAGTTAATAAAACATATGGTTCGAAAGACTTCCTGGTTTTAACATATACTCCCGTCTCTAGTTTCATAGAAAAGGAAACTATTCTTAATCTCCAGTTACTAAAATCTAAAATTGAAAAATTAACCTGGGTTGATAGCGTTATAACAGTTATAGATGTTCCTCTTCTAAAAAGCACAGATGAAGGGCTGATGGAAAGATTAAAAAATTACAAAACTTTAGCTTATCCAGAAATAGATAGAAAAAGAGGATTCGATGAAATTATAAATAGTCCTATTTATAAAAATTACGTTATTAGCGAAGATGGCAAAACATCAGGGATTGTTGTTTATCTCAAAAAAGATGAGAGACTAGCAGAATATATAAAAGTTAAAGAAAAATATTTTAATCAGTCTATTGAGACAGGATTATCAAAAATAGAAAAGATAAATTACAAAAAATTTCTCAACGAATATGAAGAATACAAAAATTTATACAATATTAGAAATCATCAAAATATAACCGAAATAAGAGACGTAATCAGTAAATATGGAGAAAATGCCAAAATTCATTTAGGGGGTATCCCGATGATAGCGGATGATATGATGAGTTATATTAAAAGTGACATAGTCGTTTTTGGATTTGGGGTTTTCATTTTTATTATTTTAACACTTTGGTTTATTTTTAGAAATTTTAAATGGGTATTAATGCCTTTATTAGGATGTGGAACTTCTGTGATTATAATGATTGGTCTCTTAGGATTAATTGGTTGGAAAGTAACAGTAATCTCATCTAACTTTATTGCTTTAATGCTTATATTAAATATGGCTATGAATATTCATGTAACAGTAAGATTTTTACAATTAAAAAAAGAGTTTCCTCAATTAACAAATAATGAAGCTGTGTTTGATGCTAGTAAAAAAATGATGCTTCCAATTCTTTACACTGTTTTAACTACCATATGTGCATTTTTATCATTGGTTTTTAGTGGAATAAAACCAATAATAGACTTTGGATGGATGATGACTTTAGGGTTAATAGTTTCCTTGCTTGTGACATTTTTATTATTACCGTCTTTGTTAAACTTATTTTCTTCAAATGATGAAATAGATATTAAAGACACAGAAAAATCTGTTGTTACGTCTGCGTTAGGTTCTTTTGCTAAAAACAATAAGATTCTTATTTTTGGTTCAACTTTGATAATTATCATATTTAGTATTGTTGGAATACTTAAGCTGGAAGTTGAAAATAGCTTTATTAATTATTTTGATAAAGAGACTGAGATTTATAAAGGAATGAAAAAAATTGATGATGATCTAGGTGGTACAACACCATTAAATGTAATTTTAAAGTTTCCTGTGAAGAAGAAAGAAATTATAGAAGAGACAGATGAATTTGATGACTGGGAAGAAGAAAATGAAACCAATGAAGACAAAGCTAAGTATTGGTTTACTAGAGATAAAATGGATAAAATCATTAAGGTTCATGATTATCTAGATTCTTTACCAGAAATCGGTAAAGTTTTATCATTTGGGTCAATTTTAAGAGTGGCTGAAGATTTAAATAAAAAAGAATTACAAAGTTTAGAAATAGCTGTTTTATACAGCAAAATTCCTGAAACAATTAAAAAAGAAATTGTTACACCTTATATCTCAGTCGATAAAGATGAAGCAAGAATTAGTGTGAGAATTAAAGACTCTTTAGAAAATTTAAGAAGAAATGATTTAATTGAAAAAATAAATTCTGATTTAAATACAAAGTTAGGTTTAGATAAAAATGAGTATAAACTTGCTGGTGTACTAATCTTATTTAATAATTTGCTACAGAGTTTGTTTAAATCTCAAATACTCACATTAGGTATAGTGATGCTTGGAATTTTTTTAATGTTTTTAGTTTTATTCCGAAACATTATTCTTGCTTCTATAGGAGTTGTTCCAAATTTCATAGCAGCTTTTTTCATTCTTGGTATTATAGGTTTACTTGGTATTCCGCTAGATATGATGACCATAACTATAGCGGCAATTACTATTGGTATAGCAGTAGATAATAGTATTCATTATATTTACAGGTTTAAAGAAGAGTTTAAAAAAATAAATAATTATAATAAAACCCTTGATAGATGTCATAGCACGGTTGGTATCGCTATTTTAAACACTTCAATAACTATTGTTTTTGGGTTTTCAATATTAATTTTGTCAAATTTTATACCCACAATATATTTTGGTGTCTTCACGGGTATAGCAATGTTATTAGCTATGATTTCAGTTTTAACTTTACTTCCCAAATTATTATTAATTTATAAACCTTTTGGTGAAGAATCTAACAAGCTCTTATGATCAATAACTTTTTAAGTTTTATAAATAATATAAACTTTTTTGATATATTTGTTGGAATAATTTTTATTTATTCCGTAATACAATGTTTTTTAAAGGGTTTTTCCCTAAGTTTAATTTCTTTTATGAAATGGGTTCTTTCAACAGTTGTGACTATTATACTAGTTCCAAAACTTCAGCCTAGTGTAAGCAATTACATAGAGTCTGAATTTGTGAATAATATGGGTCTGGGAATAATAATTTTTATTTTTACCCTTTTCTTAACCATACTTATTGGAAAAACCTTAAGTAGAGCTGTAACTTGGACTGGTGTTGGGTCTATAGATAAAACTTTTGGCATGTTGTTCGGTATTTTTAAAGGATATGTGGTTTCAGTGTGTATATTTTCTATATTAAATTGGTTTTATCCATACCAAAATTGGGGTATATCAGCTCAAGATGCTATCTCGTTTAATTTAATTAACAAAGGCAGTGAAATATTAATAGAGGAATTTCCCTCTAGTGATGATTTCATTGATACTAAAGAAAAAATTGAAAAAATTTAAATTAGATAAATTAAAAGAAGAATGTGGTATCTTTGGAATATCCAGTCATGAAGATGCGTCAGCCTTAGTTGCTTTAGGTTTGCATGCGTTGCAACATCGTGGTCAGGAAGGGTGCGGAATAGTTTCCTATGATGGAAAAAATTATCATTCTGAAAAAAGACAGGGATTAGTTGGTGATCATTTTACTAAAAGCGATGTAATTAAAAAACTTCCAGGAAAATTTGCCATAGGTCATAATAGATACTCAACAACTGGCGAAACTTCTTTGAGAAACATTCAGCCTTTTTTTGCAGACCTCCACGTAGGAGGATTAAGTATAGCTCATAATGGTAATTTGACTAATGCATTAACTTTAAGAGAAACCTTGGTTAAAAATGGAGCAATTTTTAGAACCACTAGTGACACAGAAACAATAGTGCAATTAATTGCAAAATCAAAAAGAGAGAAAATAGTTGATAAATTAATAGATACTCTTTTCCAAATAAAAGGAGGTTATTCATTAGTTGTTATGACTAATAAAAAACTAATAGGAGTAA
>NHHC02000032.1 GCA_002169935.2 Candidatus Pelagibacter sp. TMED153
AGATTTTTTGATTTACTAGCATTAATCATTGATTTTTGTAATTTTTCAAAAGCTTTAGTTTCAATTTGTCTAATTCTTTCTCTGCTAATTTTATATTTTTTACTTAATTCTTCCAAGGTTTTAGGATTTTCAGATAGTCTTCGTTCATTAATAATTTCTTTTTCTCTCTCATTTAAAACTTTCATTGCCTCATTCAATAATTCTTTTTTATCATCATATTCTTGTTTTTGAGAAATAATTAATTCTTGATCTAAACTATTATCTACCAACCAGTCTTGCCATTCATCTGTTTCACCACTTTTTATTGGATCGTTTAAAGATTTTTCTTGACCCATCATTCGTCTATTCATATTAACCACTTCTTTGGAGTCAACATCTAATCTTTTTGAAATTTCATCAACTTGCTCATCTTTTAAATCTCCTTCTTGATTAGGAGCTATTTGATTTTTAAGTTTCTTTAAATTAAAAAAAAGTTTTTTTTGAGCAGTGGTAGTTCCCATTTTAACAAGACTCCAGGATCTTAAAACATATTCTTGGATTGACGCTTTAATCCACCACATAGCATAGGTTGCAAGTCTAAAACCTTTATCGGGGTCAAATTTTTTTACTGCTTGCATTAGACCTATATTTCCCTCAGATATTAATTCATTTACAGGCAATCCATATCCTCGATAGCCCATAGCTATTTTTGCAACTAATCTTAAATGACTAGTGACTAATTTATGTGCAGATTTTAAATTTCCATTTTCTCTCCAATTTTTTGCCAACATATATTCTTCTTCAGCATCTAACATTGGAAATTTTTTAATTTGAGCTAAATATAGCGAAAGACCGCCTATGGATGGAGTAGGCAAATTGCTTATTGATTTTTTATTACTCATATTTTGGATTTATATATCAAATTCTATTTTTCAACTACTAAGATTTTTCAATAAATCCAACAATTTCTTAAAATCATTAGGTAATTCGGACTCAAAATTTACCCATTTATTTTTAGAAGGATGAAGAAAACCTAAACTTTTTGCATGAAGAGCTTGGCCATTAAGAATAGAAAGTTTTTTTAAGAAATCTTCATTTATCTTTTTAAATTTTATGTTTTTTTTTCCATACTGATTATCACCTAATAAAGACGCTCCTTTATATTTCATATGTACTCTTATCTGATGTGTTCTTCCAGTTTCTAATTCACATTCAATTAAGCTAATTCTTGGAATATTTTTTATATTAAAAACTTTAATTGTTTTGTAATTTGTTATTGCTCTTTTTCCATTAAAATCACTAACAGTCATCAGTTGTCTGTTTTTTTTATTTCTCGAAATTAATGTTTCTATCCGGCCTTGCATCGGTCTTAAAGCTCCCCAAACTAAGCATAGATATTTTCTTTTTATAGAGTGATCACTAAATTGTTTTCCAAGTTTTGAGTGTGATAAATTATTTTTTGCAACTACTAGCAAACCACTGGTTTCTTTATCTATCCGGTGTACTATTCCAGGTCTTAACTTTCCATTAATGTTAGATAATTCATTTTTGTATTTATAAACTAACGCGTTTGCTAAAGTATTTTCATAATTACCTGCACCAGGATGTACTACCATTCCTTTTGGCTTGTTTATAACAAGGATATCTCTATCTTCAAATCTAATATCTAACTTTATTTTATTGGGCAATAACTCATCTTCATTATTAACTAAAAACTTAATTTCTATTTTATCTTTAAATTTAACTTTTTTAGATGAAGAAATAATAGTTTTTTTATTAATTTTTACATTTTCAGAAACAATAATCTTTTTTAAATTTGATCTTGTTAGATTTTCTATTTTTTTTGACAAGAAAACATCAAGTCTTTTACCATCGTCTTTTTCTCCTACTAAGAATTTCTTTGAGCTATTCATGATCAAATTTAGATTATAGTCAAATGTTGTCGTAGCTCAACAGGATAGAGTATTTGATTTAGAAAATGAGAGTTATGGAAATAAAAATACTCTAATAAACGAGTCATACCAACATTAATTTAAAACAGTTTTAAAATTTTTTTTGCAACTGAAATCACTCTACCTTATAATCTTCCATAATAATATGTTTGCAAAATACTGGGGCCATTAGCTCAATTGGATTAGAGCGCTCGTCTTCGGAACGAGAGGTTGAGAGTTCAAGTCTTTCATGGCCCACCAAATAAATTATTATGAATGAAATAAAAATTTTATCAGATAAATTCAAAGACTTGGATAGCTTCGTTATTGAAGAAAAACAAAACTATTCAAAAGCAAGTCCATATCCACATATTGTTATTAAAGATTTTTTTGATAAAAATTTTTTAGATGAAGTGTTGGAGTCTTTTCCAGATTTATCTAAAGCCAGATCTTCAGAAGAGTGGAAAAACAAGAATGAAGTTAAATTTGGCAATAATGATTATTCCAGCTTTCCAGATAAAATAAAATTATTTTTCGATTTTTTAAATTCTAATCAGTTTTTAGATTTTTTACAAAAACTAACATCAATAAAAGAGAACCTTGTACATGATCCTGAGTTAAGTGGAGGAGGCCTCCACGAAATAAAAAAAGGAGGTGTACTAAAAATACACACTGATTTTAATCGTCATCCCACCCTTGATTTGGACAGAAGAATAAATGTACTAGTTTATTTAAATAAAAACTGGAAAGATTCGTACGGTGGAGACCTAGAGCTCTGGGATAAAAATATGTTAAAATGTATAAAAAAAATTCCTCCTAACTTTAATACCATGGTTATTTTTTCTACGACTGATTTTAGCAATCATGGTCACCCAGACCCTTTAAATTGCCCAAACGAAATATCACGAAAGTCTCTAGCCTTATACTATTTTTCCTCTGGAAGACCAGAAAACGAAATAATAGACAAACATAAAAAGAACAGAACTTATTTTAAAAATAGAGAAGGCATTAACAATGATGCTGATGAAAAAAAAGAAAATTTTAAGGATTTTTTGAGAAGTTTTAAATTTTATAAATTTATAAAAAGCATTGAGAAAAAATATATAAGAAGAAATAAAAAATAAATATTTTAAATTTTATAAAATCCACTCTTTATACTTACTTTTATTATTCAGTATATGTTCAGGGTAATTTTTGTCTATTTTTATAATTTCATATTTATAATTACGACCCAATAAATCTTTATTTTCTTTTATTCTTTTATTGATTTTTTCTATACTCGTAAATTCCTCTAAATTTTCTTCTTGATGAGCTCCGCTTTTAAACTTTTTTGATAGATCTTTTGCTTTTTTAAGATCATTAAAATGCCATCCTCCATTCCATATAATTTGAGGCTGTTTGGGTTTGTAAAATTTCCAAAAAGGATTTTTTTTTGTTTTTATATTTCTTAGCCATTGAGGAGATCTTAAATATTTTTTTTCACAAATTTTTGTTCCAGCCCAATTTTCTATGGTTGTATTAAGCAAATTCATTTTTTGATGAAAATTTTTTTGCATAAAACAAGCATATTTATTTTTTATATTAAATTCTTTTATTTTTTTTGGGTCTGGAATTTCATCTAGATCAGAAATCATTATTAAATCATTTTCACCATAATCTTTATAACCTTTATAAAGAGAGTTTCTCTGAAATTGATCTCTAATATGACTGGCAGCCCAGTCTTTTTTAAATTTATCAACATCTAAAGGCAAATCATCAATGACTAAATATTCTATTTTATTTTTAAATTTTGAAAATTTTTTGATATCAAAATTTAAATTTTTTTCTTTACCTGAATGTGTTTTTGTTGCTTCTGCTATTACAAATTTATCTACATAATTGTTTAGAATATTTAATCTAATATCTAAAAGCATGTCTTCATCGAAATACATAAAACAGTCTATAAGCTTCATTTTTTAATAGTTGAGGTAGTAAAACCTATTTTCTTTTTTTTAAGATTGCTTGAAGAACAGTGTAAGTTAGTTCTATCAAAAATTAACAAATCTCCAAGTTTCCATTTATAAATCATTTCTACTTTTAAACCTTTTAGATTATCAATATCCTCATGATTTAAAAATTTTTTATGTATTTCTTTATCAAAAGGTACTTTGTCATATATATTTAAATGCTCTGAGGATCTTTTATTGTATCCTTTAGCAGACAGCTCATCCGGATCAATAGAAAAAGTAGTTGAACAACCATAAAATCTATTTTTAAAAATTACTGTTTCCCCCTCATCGGTTAAAGGCATAAGAACTTGTTTATAAATTATTTTATTAAAATCAAAACCAGTGTCTACATGCAATGACACTGGCTTGAAGCTTTCTTGAAAAAGGCCTAAACTCTCTAAGCCATCTTTGGTGTTTGGATTGTCCATAGCATAATCATTTATTATAGATTTTAATTTTTCTTTATAAATCTGTTGTAATTCAGGAAAAAAATTATTAGACCATTTTTTCTTTACTATCTTTTGCCTTCGATTATTAATTTCTATTGGTAAATCTAAATAAAGTTTTTGAAAATTTTCAATTTCTTTTCTATTTATAAAGTTTTTTATAATAAATGGTTTTGATTCAATCTTTTTTATTTCTTTGATAAATTCGTGCATTTATTCACCCATATTAATTAATGTACCTCTCTTTTTGGCGCCAGAGTATGAAATATAAAAAACTATAACGCCAAAAATAAAATAAACTATAGATATAGATATTGATTTAATTATGTCAGAGTAATTTACAACATTATTAATTAAAATATTTCTCATTTCATCAAAAATGTGAACCAAAGGAAGTGCTTCGGCGACTATTTGAAGTGAATAGGGTAAAATTTCAATAGGATAATAAATGCATCCTAAAGGAGCAAAAAAGAACAAACTTGCCCAAGCCACATTTTCAAAGGAAGGGCCAAATCTTAATAATCCTGAGGCCACTAGAAGACCTAAACTTATACCAAATAAGTAAAGAGCTATTAAAAGAAATATTAAAGGTACACCAAGAGCAAAAATTGAAACACCAAATAAAGGCACTGCTAAAATTGAAGCTGGAACTAATCCAATGAGAGTTCTTAAAACTGCAGTTAATGTTAAAGATGTAATAATCTCACTTAGTTTAATAGGCGCAATAAATAAATTTGTAAAATTTCTACTCCAAATTTCTTCTAAAAACATCATATTAAAACTGATACTAGCCCTAAATAAAAAATCATATAAGATAGCTGCTGTAAGAATTATACCAACGGTATTACTATAATAATCTGAACTAAGTGTAAAAAATTTAGAAATGAAACCCCATAAAAAAATTTGAACTGTAGGCCAATAAATTAAATCTAGGATTCTTGGAAATGAATTGCTAATCAAATATAAATGCCTCAATCCAAGTGCATATATTTTATTGAAGTTCATCTTTACTCCTTGCTAATTTAAGAAAAGTTTCCTCGAGATTGTTCCTTCCATGTTTTTTAATTATTTCTGAACATGTTCCCCTGTCTATAATTTTTCCTTTTTTCATCATTATTATACTGTCACAAAGTCTTTCAACTTCATCCATATTATGAGAAGCTAGAAGAATAGTTACTTCATTTTTTGATCTATATTCTTGAATATATGTTCTTATAAAATCACCTATGTCCGGGTCTAGGCTAGCGGTTGGTTCATCTAGCAATAATATTTCTGGCTTATTAATTAGAGATTTAGCTAGGGATACTCTATTTTTTTGTCCTGAAGATAGTTCACCAGTTTTTCTGTCAAAAAAATTTTTAATATTTAGATCTTCAGATATTTCATCAATTCTATCATTTAAATTTTTTACTCCATACAATCTTCCATAAACTTCTAAATTTTGTTTTACAGTAAGTTTTTTTGGGAGTTCAATGTAGGGTGATGCAAAATTGATTCTAGCAAGTATGTCATCTCTTTCAAAAGATTGTAAATTTTTATTTTCTATAATTATTTCTCCCTCTGAAGGTTCTATCAAACCAAGCATCATACCTATCGATGTGGTTTTTCCGCAACCATTTGGCCCCAACAATCCAACAGTCTTGTTTTTTTCAATATGAAAATTAATTTTGTTAACAGCAAAATTATTTTTAAATATTTTAGTTAAATTTTTAACTTGAATAAACATCTAATATGAAGCCCTTCGTAATCGATCATTTATTGCTATACCAGGTCCTTTATTAGGTATTTTAACAACATAGATTTTTTTAAATTTTAAATTTCTTATTTTTCTAAAGGTTTTATATAAATTAGACGCAGCTTCTTTCAAGTCTGATTTTTTGCTTAGGTTAAAATAATTTGATTTATTCTTGTATTTTTTGCCAAAGGTAATAAAAGCGGAATTTTTATCAGCCTTTTTTTGATTTAGATATATTGGAATCCCAGGTGAATAATGTTTTTTTAGCATGCCAGGTGATCTAATTTTTGCATTTTTTTTTAAAGCACTAATTTTTAAAAATTTATTAATAGCTCTATCTCCAATTATTCCAGGTCTTAAAATTTTTGGTTTTCCGATTAAACTAACTACTGTAGATTCAATTCCAATTTTAGAGTTTCCACTGTTAATAATTATTTTAATTTTTTTTTTAAATTCCTCAGAAACATCCGAAGCATTCACAGGACTTATTCCAGAAGATAAATTGGCGCTAGGCATAGCCAAAGGAAAGTTAAGTTTTTTGAGAACAGACCTAGTAGTGCCATGACTAGGGAATCTTATTGCTACTGTATTTAATTTTGCTGTAACAGATGATTGAATTTTTGATATAATTTTTTTTCTTAAAACGAAAGTAATTGGTCCTGGACAAAATCTTTTATACAATTTATAGAAATTAACATTTAAAACTACATCTCTGTCTGCATCTTTATAATTTAAATAATGAACAATTAATGGATTTTTTTTTGGTCTTTTTTTTAGACTATATATCTTTCGAATAGCTTTTTTTGAGTAAGCATTTCCTGCTAATCCATAAACTGTTTCAGTAGGTAAACCGACTACATTTCCTTTTTTCAAAATAGCAATAGATTTGAGCAGTGTTTTTTTGTTAAAAGAAAATATATTTGAATAGATATTTTTCATAATGTTATTATTATAAGGCTAATGAAAAATGAAAATATTCCAGGTAACGTTAAAAGTAAATCATTAAAAGAAGCGAGAGATGAAATTAATGATATTTTAAATAAATTGGAAAGCAAAGACACCGATCTAGCTAGTTCTATCGATGATTATAAAAGGTTAATCCAATTAAATAATCATATTGATGTGCTATTTAAGAAAAAAGTCAAAGAAATTTCATCAATTACAAAAGAAATAAAAAAAAATGATAAAAAATAGATTAATAAAAAATGCTAAAAAAATTGATAAATTTTTAATCGACTATCTTAATAGACAAGATAAATCGTTACTAATAAACCCTATGAAGTATGGAGTTATATCTGGAGGAAAAAAAATAAGATCGACAGTTATACTGAGTGCAGGAAAAATATTTAATTTAGATCATAAAAAGTTGATTAACATTTGTGCTGCTGTTGAGTGTATTCATTCCTACTCTTTAATTCATGATGATCTTCCGTGCATGGATGATGATTCAATAAGGAGAGGCAAACCAGCTGCACATATAAAATTTGGAGAAGCATCAGCTGTTTTAGCAGGCAATTCTTTATTAACTTTAGCTTTTGAAATAATAGCTGACAAAAATTATTTGATAAATTCAAAATTAAAAAATGAAATTATAAAATCCCTAGCATTTTGTGCTGGGCATACTGGAATAGCTGGTGGCCAAGAACTTGACCTTAAATTTGAAAATAAAAAAAAAAGTTTAAAACAAATTATTTCCATGCAAAAGAAAAAAACAGGAAAATTATTTAGTTTTTGTCTCTATGCAGTGGGAGTGTTATCAAAAAAAAACAATAAAGAAAAATTTTTTTTAAGTAATTTAGGGGAAGAAATTGGACTTTTATTTCAATTTGCAGATGATTTTTTAGATATTAAAGGTTCGAAGAAATTGATTGGAAAACCAATTAAAAAAGATAATAAAAAAGGAAAATCTACATTAATTAATTTAATGGGATATGAAAAAGCAAACAAGTATGCAAATAATTTGAAAAAAAAAATATTGATTAAATTACAAAAACATGGAAAAAAAGCAGAAGAATTATCAGATACCATTGAGTTTATTTTAGGTAGAAATTTTTAATGACTAAACTAATTAGACAAATAAATTTTCCATCAGATTTAAGAAAATTTAATAAAGAACAACTTAAACAAATTTCCGGTGAATTAAGAGACGAATTAATCGATGTTGTTTCAGAAACAGGCGGGCATCTTGGAGCCGGTTTAGGTGTTGTAGAATTAACAGTGGCTTTACATTATGTTTTTGATACACCCAAAGATAAATTAGTTTGGGATGTAAGCCATCAAACCTATCCTCACAAAATTATCACAGGAAGAAAAGATAGAATTAAGACTCTTAGAAAAGGAGGAGGATTATCTGGATTTACCAAAAGATCTGAGAGTGAATATGATCCATTTGGAGCAGCACATAGCTCAACATCAATTTCTTCAACTCTTGGTATGGCAGTAGCTAAAAAATTATCAAATAACAATAACAATGTAATTGCTGTCATAGGAGATGGCGCTATGAGTGCTGGTATGGCATATGAAGCTATGAATAATGCTGGAGCATTAAAATCTAAACTTATAGTGGTTCTTAATGATAATGACATGTCTATAGCAAAACCTGTTGGAGCTATGAGCAAGTACTTGACAAAACTTTTATCTGGTAAATTATATTTTAGTTTAAGAGAAACAATTAAAATGGTTATTTCTGCTTTTTCAAAAAGATTTAGTCAAAAAGCAGGTAAAGCAGAAGACTTACTTAGAGGAATTGTAACTGGTGGAACTCTATTTAGTGAATTAGGTTTTTATTATGTAGGCCCTGTAGATGGACACGATATTGAAAATTTAGTTGAAATATTAGAAAATGTTAAAAATTCAAATCATCAAGGGCCAATTTTAATACATGTTAGAACTCAAAAAGGAAAAGGGTACAAACCAGCTGAGGAATCAGGTGATAAATATCACGGAGTATCTAAATTTAATATAGCTACAGGTGAGCAAAACAAATCTAAATCAAACATTCCTTCTTACACTAAAGTTTTTGCTGAAACTTTAATAAAGCATGCAGAAAGAGACACTAAGATTATAGGAATTACAGGAGCTATGCCCTCAGGAACAGGCCTAAATTTGTTTGAAAAAAAATTTCCAGATAGAACATTTGATGTTGGTATAGCGGAGCAACATGCTGTAACTTTTGCAGCAGGTTTAGCAACCGAGGGATATAAACCCTATGCTGCAATTTATTCAACATTTCTACAGCGAGCTTATGATCAAGTAGTTCATGATGTTGCTATACAGTCATTACCAGTAAGATTTGCGATAGATAGAGCTGGCCTAGTCGGCGCAGATGGACCAACACACGCAGGCTCATTCGATATTACCTATCTATCTACTCTGCCTAATTTTGTTGTTATGGCAGCTAGCGATGAGTCAGAATTAGTGAAAATGATTAATACTTCTGTTCATATAAACGATCGCCCTTCAGCATTCAGGTATCCTCGAGGAAACGGGATTGGAGTAGAGATGCCCCCTATAGAAGAAGTTTTAGAAATTGGAAAAGGTAGAATTATCAAAGAAGGAAAAAGAGTTGCAATTTTAAACTTTGGAGCAAGAATGCAAGAATGCATCAAAGCCTCAGAAATATTATCAAAAAAAGGAATAGATATTACGATTATCGATGCAAGATTTGTTAAGCCCTTAGATGAAAAATTAATTATCGAAATTGCTAATAATCACGAAGTTTTAATCTCAATCGAAGAAGGGTCAATAGGTGGATTTGGTTCTCACGTAATGCAATTTTTATCTGACAGAGGAGTTTTTGATAAAGGATTAAAATTTAGATCTATGATTTTACCTGATTTATTTATCGATCAAGATACTCCAGAAAAAATGTATGAGAAGGCTGGATTGGACAGTTTGTCAATTGTCAATAAAATTGAAGAGACTTTAAATTCAAATATTATTTTAGCTAAGAATAAAAGCAAAATATCTAATTAACCGCATTGTGCTCTATGCATTAATAAGTGATCAAGAATAACACAACTTATCATCGCTTCTCCTATAGGTACTGCCCTAATTCCCACGCAAGGATCATGTCTTCCTTTAACTGAAATTTTAGTGTTTTTACCTTTTTTATCTATAGTTTCACGGTTAGTTAAAATTGAAGAAGTAGGTTTAACCGCAAAAGATGCAACAATATCTTGTCCTGAGGAAATGCCACCTAAGATTCCCCCAGCATGATTTGTTTTAAATTTAACTTTACCAGAACTTTTTCTAATCTCATCTGAATTTTCTTCACCACTTAAAAAAGCTGAATTCATACCTGACCCTATATTTACACCTTTAACTGCATTAATACTCATAAGAGCAGCAGCAATATCGGTATCTAATTTTGAGTAAATGGGAGCACCTAAACCAATAGGAATTCCAGATGCTCTTAATTCAATTATCGCTCCACAAGATGAACCAGCTTTTCTAACGGCTAAAAGATATTTTTCCCATAATTTTACAGATTGTTTGTCGGGACAAAAAAAAGGATTTTTCCTTATTTCAGTATCGTTCCAATTTTGTTTATCACATGACATTAATCCTAATTGGGTTACTGCTCCGACTACATTAAATTTTACACCTATAATTTTTTTTAAAACTGTTTTAGCAACTGCTCCTGCAGCAACTCTACAAGCAGTTTCTCTTGCTGACTGCCTGCCACCTCCTCTAAAATCTCTAATTCCATATTTTTTAAAATAAGTATAATCTGCATGCCCGGGTCTAAATTTGTTTTTTATTGACTCGTAATCTCTAGATTTTTTATCCTCATTGTGAATTATTATAGAAATTGGTGTTCCAGTTGTTTTCCCTTCAAATACTCCTGAGAGAATAACTACTTTATCCGACTCTTTTCTTTGAGTGGTAAATTTAGACTGCCCCGGTCTACGTCTATTCATATCTTTTTGTATATCTTGCTCAGATATAGCGATATTAGGAGGACAGCCATCAATTACACAGCCAATTGCAGGACCATGCGACTCTCCCCATGTAGTAAATCTAAATATTTTTCCAAAAGTATTAAAAGACATAGTTATTTAATGTATAAATTATTTTATAGAATATATGAATCAAAAAAATGGC
>NHHC02000047.1 GCA_002169935.2 Candidatus Pelagibacter sp. TMED153
ATTTACCATTTTTTCTTTTAATGAAACCAGCATTTTAAGACATTTTTTTAATTGATCATAAGTTATATATTCGTCAACTGTATGAGCTTGATCTATTGATCCTGGACCGCAAATAACAGTACTAATGCCTGAGTTTTGAAAAAGGCCAGCTTCTGTACCAAACGACATAGCGCCTTTTGAATTATCTCCTGTTAAATTACTAACAAGATTTACAGCTTCTGAGTCTCCTTCTTTATTAAAACCTGCAACCTCTCCAATTACTTCTTTTTTAATATCTCCATTAGGGTTATTATTTCTAATCTTTGGTAGTAAGACGTTTTTAGAAAATTCATCAATATTTTTCGTAACATAATCCCCATCACTTTTGTTTACTGGTCTAACTTCCCATTCCAAAGAACACTTATCAGCAATAACATTTGCACCTATTCCACCTGAAATTTTTCCAATTTGAAGAGTTGAATAAGGAGGTGAAAATAAGTTGTTTTCTCTTTTCTTGTTTTTAAGGTCATTCTTTAGTTCCATAAGTTTGTTGCTATATTCAATTGCATATTCAATTGCACTAGACCCATTTTCTGGGTCTGAAGCGTGACCAGATAAACCTGTAAAGTGAGTTTTATATTCATTGTAACCTTTATGGGCAGTAATAGCTTTCATATTTGTTGGTTCACCAATTATACAAGTGGAAAAATTTAAATTTCTTTTTTTTAAATCAGCTAAAACTAGAGGAGCACCCAAACAACCTGTCTCTTCATCAAAAGTATAGGAAAAATGAATTGGTCTTTTTAATTTACTAGAAGCAAATAAAGGAGCAACAGCTAAGGTGCAAGCAATAAAACCCTTCATATCACATGTGCCTCTACCATAAAGTTTATCTCCTTTTTCTCTTAATAAATAGGGATCTGAGGTCCATTCACTAGCTACTGCTGGAACAACATCAGTATGTCCTGACAAAATAATTCCTACACTATCAGTATTTTCTCCTTTAATAGTAGAAAACAAATTGGCTTGTGTCTTCGAGTTATTAAATGTTTTTAATGAAGAAGCTCCAGAGTTTTTTAGTTTGAGTTCACAGTAGTCTATTAGTTCCAAATTTGATTTACCAGATTCTGTTTGAAAACCAATTAAATCTTTTAAAATTTTTATTGTATTCTGGAATATTTCACCATCTATTTGTATTTGAGTTGCCATGAGATATTAAATTAAGAAATTTAAATTAGTGAGACCGTAAATTATAACTCCAAATACAACAACCCATAAAATAAATTGAACCCCAATTTTTCTTTTTGAACCTTTATCAATATTGTTCCAAGGCATGAATGTATAAGTCGTAAAGATTGGTAGAATCAATAATAATAAAAAATTTGTTAAAGTTATCATCTTTGATTCAACAACATTACTTCTCTAACTTTTTCACCTTTGTATTTTGATAAAGGTCTAATCAGTTTATTTGAATTATGTTGCTCCATGATATGAGCCGACCATCCGGTAATTCGAGACATTACAAATATTGGTGTATAAAAGTCTATATCGATTCCCATCATATAATAAGTAGGACCACATGGAAAATCTACATTTGGATGAATGTTTTTTCTTTCTATCATTACTTTTTCTAAAATTTCATAAATTTTGGTATATTTTTCTTTTTTTAAAAGTTTTGCAACTTTAAACATATAGTGTTTCATTGTTGGTACTCTAGAGTCGCCTGTTCTATAAACCCTATGACCAAACCCCATTACAACTTTTTTCTTTGCTAAAGCGTTTTCAATCCAAGCTTTAGCTTTTTCTGGTTTACCTATTTGTTTCATCATGTGCATGACAGCTTCATTAGCACCACCATGTAAAGGTCCTTTTAAAGAAGCAATTGCTCCTGTAATCGCCCCATGTAAATCAGATAAGCTACTTGTTATAGTTCTAGCAGTAAAAGTTGAAACGTTGAAACTATGCTCTGCATATAAAATTAAAGATATGTCAAAAGCTCTAACAATTTCTTTATCAGGCACCTTATTAAACATCATTTTGAAAAAATTTTCTGAAAAAGACAAATTTTTAGTTGGTGAAATTATTTTTTTACCTTTCCTATATCTAAAATATGCTGCTACAGCGGTAGGGGTTTTGGCAAAAATTCTCATAGTTTTTCTCATATTGGCTTTAGGCGAGTTGTCTTTAGTGTCTTTATCTTCCAAGGCCATCAAACTTACACAAGTTCTTATAACGTCCATGGGATGAGCATTTTTGGGCATGGATTGAATATTTTTTAAAATTTGTTTTGATAGTTTTCTTTGAGATCTCTCTTCTTTTATGAATCTTTTTAATTGTTTTTTATTTGGCAAATCTCCATTTAAAACCAGATAAGCGACTTCTTCAAAATCACATTTATCACATAAAGATTGCACTGTGTATCCTCGGTAAGTAAGAGCACTTAATTCTGGAACAACGTGAGAGATTGTTGTTTCATCCACAACTATACCTAATAAACCTTTTTTAATTTCTTCACTCATTATTCATGTCCTTCTGTAGAAAAATCTGTAATCTTTTTTCCAGGTATGTTGTATTTCTCATATTCTACTAATTCGTACAACCTTTTTCTAGTTTGCATTTTGTCTATGATACTGTTTTGATCGCCTTCTTTGAATATAGATTTTAGACCAATCTCTACATTTTGCATTGCAAGCCTTTGAGTTGTTACTGGATAGATTACTAAATTATAACCTAAATTTTCTAGCTGCTTTTTGTTTAAAATTTTAGATTTTCCAAATTCTGTCATGTTAGCTAAAAGATAACTATTAGAGACTTTTCTAACTTTCTCAAATTCTTTTTCATCTTTCATTGCTTCGGGAAAAATCATGTCAGCTCCAGCATCTTCGTACGCTTTAATTCTATCTAAAGTTTTATCAATTCCGTCTACTGTGTTTGCATCTGTTCTTACAATTATTAAAAAATTTTCATCTTTTCTTGCCTCAACAGATGTTTTGATTTTTTTTATCATTTCTTCTTTTGTAATTAATTCTTTATTATCTAGATGCCCGCATCTTTTTTCTGCTATTTGATCTTCTATGTGGCATCCTGATAATCCTTTATCTTCAAATGTTGAGATTGTTTTTTTACAATCATTAAATCCTGTATCAGCATCAACTATTGTAGGTAAATCAGTTGATCTGGCTATTTGATTACCTCTATAACTTACTTGCTCTAATGTAGTAAGCCCAATGTCTGGTAAGCCTAAATCATTAGACATCACTCCTCCCGAAATATAAACTCCATCAAAACCTATCTCAGCAATTAATTTTGCACACAACGGATTATATGCCCCTGGAAATCTTAGTAATTTTTTAGACTCTAATTTTTTTACAAAATCTAATCTTTTTTCTGAAGCTTTTTTTTTTGTAAAATGCATTTCAAATGACTTATATTAGAGGGGTTTATAAAAATCAAAGATTATTTAATTCAGATAGTATGTAGTTAGCTAATTTTTTTGATCCACTAATATTTAAATGACTTTCATCATAAAAATCTTCATATTCCAAGCTTAGATTTCTAGCAACATCTATGCACTTAATTTTTTTTTTATTACAATGGTTTATTATTGTTTCAGCCACAATTAAACTTTCAAAACTTTGACCGTAACCAGTAGTTTGATTTATAAAAATTGGAATTGAACCTCTTTCTTGAACTTTTTTTGTTAACTTATTTAATTGATTTAAATACCATAGTTTAAATTTTTCATATTTATGTTTGTCTTTTTTATCTAAAAATTGATATTCTTTTTTCCTGTCAGCATGAGATATAAACTCTAGTTTATCTCTTTCTATGTATACGTGGTTTTTTTTTACTTTCTTGATTCCTAAATTTATCCCATATTTTAAATATAAAACAGATTTCGCGATTCTTCCTTTAACAAAAAAAAATGAATTTGACTCTAAATATTCTCTTATATTAGATTTATTATCTGATTCCTCTAAATTATCTATATAATCTCTAAATTTAAATGTTTCGACCATGTATCTATCGTTAATACCAATTAGAAAAATGTAATATTTGGGTTTTAATTCATTCATTTTATCAAACCACATTTCAAAACTATTTATGTGTCCTTTGATAGACATACCATCAACGCCAGCATTAAGAATTTTATAATTACTAATATTTTTTTTTAATATTCCTACAACTGTTTCATCATAATTTAAAAATTTTTGATTTACTGTAGATCCTCCAACAATAACTATATCGGGAAAAGAAATGTCTTCTTTAAGATTTTTTACTCTGAATCCAAAGTTATTTTTTATGTATAGTGATGAATTTTTTAAATATTCAAAATTGGTTTCGTAAACTCTATAAATATTTCTCTCCGAAGATAATTTATTTTCTAATTTATTTTTAAACCAATATCCAAAAAATATTTCAATCAATATTATTGTGACTAGAAAAACTAATATATTAGAAATTAGGATTTTTTGAATTGAGTTTTTCAAAATATGATCTTTTTTAAAAATTTTTAACAAAATATACTGATAAATTTATATTAGACGGTTTTGTAAAAATCAAAGTTTATTTAATTAAGATAAATAATCCAGTTAAAATTAATAACAATGCAAGAAGATACTCTGTTATTTTTTTTGTTTTTTCATTATTAATAAATGTTCTTAAACTACTTCCAAATAACGCCCAGCAACAAATACTTGGAAAGCATATAGAGGCGGCAGTAATAGTAACAAATGCTACACCAATAAAAATATTTTCTTCAGTAGGAAAAAAACCTGATGCTACAGCTATTGCAATAGACCAAGCTTTAGGATTGACAAATTGAAAAAGTGAAGCTTCATACAACTTTAAAGGTCTTCCTGTTTCTTTTTTAATAAGATTAAAAGATCCTATCATCTTCCAACTTAAATAAAGCAAATATATGAAACATAAAACTTTCATATAAGTTTGTATTTGAGGATAAATTAAAAAAAGATTTCCTAAACCAAAACATACTAAAGCAATTTGGAATATGTGACCTACAGGAATTCCAATTAAGTGAGGTAACGTTTTTATAAACCCAAATTTCATCCCTGATGCAGTAAGCATAGCATTATTGGGTCCAGGAGTTACAAACATTGTAAAATAGAAAGTAGCTAAAGCAGAAAATAAGGCAAAATTAATCATAAATATTTTTCAATCACTTTATCGAAATTTTTAAAATCTTTGATTAATTCGTTGTGCCTTATCTCTTCAGATGATTTCTCTGTATAGCCATCCTTTACTAGTATAAAAGGAATTTTAGCATTTTCTGCTGACATTCCATCAACTTCACTATCTCCCACCATTATTGTTTTTTTTAAATTACCTTGAATTATTTCTACAACGTTTGTTAAATGCCTGGGGTCAGGTTTATTAAAAGGAAAAGTATCAGATCCTGCTACATATTCAAAATAATCATACATTTTTAATTTCTTTAATAAATCTACAGCTAAACGTTCTTGTTTGTTAGTGCATACAGCCATGGAAATATTTTTATTTTTAGCCCATTTTAAAAATTCTATCACACCATTTATAGGTTTACTTCCACGATCAATATTTTGAGAATAAAAATCTATAAATTCTTTTGTCATATCTTTTTTTATATTTTCATCTTTAATTTCTTGTCTAAATGATCTTTGCATCATCACCCAAGCACCTTTACCTGCCAAAGATTTTATGTCTGATAATTTCTTTTCTGTATGTCCAAATTTTTTCATTACATGGTTGTGCGCATCCATTAAATCTGGAGCTGTATCAACTAAAGTCCCATCAAGATCAAAAAGAATTGTGTAGATTTGAGTCATTTTTAAAGTATTAAAAAGAAATATTTTGTGACTTATTTCAAAAGCATTATTAATGTTATTAATGTAAAGATAAATTTTTATGAATACAAATATTAAATTAAAAAAAGCTAAAGCTTACAAGCTTTCACAGGAAAAACTCAGAAATAAAGCTCTTTTAAAAGGAGTAAACTTAATTGCTCCCGAAACTATTTTCTTATCAAATGATACTATTTTTGGAAAGAATATAACTATAGAGCCTTATGTTGTTATTGGACCAAAAGTAAAAATTGGAGATAATACTTTAATAAAATCTTTTACTCATATAGAAGGAGCTAAAATTAAAAAAAACGTAATAATTGGTCCATACGCAAGATTAAGAACTGGCACCATTTTAAATTCAAATACTAAAATTGGAAATTTTGTTGAAATAAAAAAATCAAGCATCAACACAAATACTAAAGTAAATCATCTGTCTTATATTGGAGATACTGCTATAGGAAAAAACTCTAACATAGGAGCAGGAACAATAACGTGTAATTATGATGGTGTTAAAAAATCTAAAACTAGAATATCTAACAATGTTTTTGTAGGTTCTAATTCTGCTCTTGTAGCCCCTGTTAAGTTAGAAAAAAATTCTATAGTAGGTGCTGGTTCAGTTATTACCAATAATGTCAAAAAAGACACATTAGCAATTACAAGATCGCCTCAAATTGAAGTTAAAAATTATAAAAGAAAAAAGAAAAAATAATGTGTGGAATTATAGGAATAGCTAGCAATAAACCAGTTTCAATGAATATTATAAATTCATTAAAAAAACTAGAATACAGAGGTTATGACTCTGCTGGTTTAGCTACATTAAATAAAGATAAAATAAATGAAAAAAAGTGTTCAGGTAGAGTAGAGGAACTAGAAAAGATTTTATTTAAAAACCCATCAGATGGAAATCTTGGTATTGGCCATGTAAGATGGGCTACTCACGGTATACCAAATGTTATAAATGCACATCCTCATTCGTCAGAAATTGTCTCAGTAGTTCATAATGGAATTATTGAAAACTCAGATGAATTAAAAAAAAATTTAGAATTAAAAGGTTTAAAGTTCAAATCTCAAACTGATACCGAAGTTATAACACTGCTGATTACTGAGTCTTTAAAATATAATACACCTTTAGATTCCGTTTTTAATACATTAAAACAATTAAAAGGTAGTTTTGCACTAGGTATTATCTTTAAAAATCATAAAGATGTGATTATAGGAGCTCGAAGAGGAAGCCCTTTGGCTGTAGGTTATTCAATTGAAGAAAATTATCTTGGTTCAGATTCTTACGCACTTAAATCTATGACTAATAAAATTTCCTACTTAGATGACGGTGATTTATGCATTCTATCTAAAGATAAGGTTGAGTTTTATAATGTAAATAAAAAAAAGATTAATAAAAAAATATACACTTTAACAGATGATGAAAAAATTAGTGATAAAGGTGATTATAAAAACTTCATGTCAAAAGAGATATTTGAACAATCTATTACTTCAAAAAATTGTATTAACGAATATATTGATAGTTTAAAAAATGATATAAACATTTACAATTTTCCTATTAAGCCAGAAAAAATTAATAAAATCATTCTAATAGGATGTGGTACTGCTTATCATTCCTGCTTAGTTGCAAAATATTGGTTGGAGGAACTCACAACAATTGATGTGGAAATTGATATAGCTTCTGAGTTTAGATATAGAAAATTAAAATTTAACTCCTACAACTTGTATGTCTTTGTTTCTCAATCGGGTGAAACTGCCGATACGGCTGCAGCATTAGATATATGTAAAAAAAATAACATGAAAACTTGTTCTGTAGTGAACTCAGTAGAAAGCACAATAGCAAGAAACTCAGACTGGGTTCTGCCTATTCATGCAGGTCCTGAAATAGGCGTTGCTTCAACAAAAGCTTTTTTAGGTCAAATGTTAGTTCTTTATATTTTATGTTTGAAGCTAGCAAAAGTTAGAAAAGATATAAATGAAACAATATATAAAATTAATCTTAGGAATTTAACAGATCTTCCAAATGCAATTAAAAAAAGTTTAAAAGTAGAGAATAGCATTCAAGCTATGGCCAAGGAATTTATTAATGCCAAGGGAGCTATGTTTTTAGGAAGAGGACCATCTTTTCCGATTGCATTAGAAGGAGCATTAAAATTAAAAGAGTTATCTTATTTGCATGCCGAAGGTTATCCAGCTGGAGAAATGAAGCATGGACCGTTAGCTTTAATTGAAGAAGGATTACCGGTAATTATAATTGCTCCAAAAGATAAATATTTTGAAAAAACTCTTTCTAATATGCAAGAGGTCATGGCAAGAGGAGGAAAAATTTTATTTATAACTGATCATAAAAAAGAATTAATGAATGAAAATATTAGATTTGGTATTAGAGTTCCTTTAGTAGATGATCTGCTTTCTCCTATATTACTAACTATACCAATACAATTGCTGGCTTATCACGTCGCATTACTAAAGGGATGTGATATTGATAAACCAAGAAATTTAGCCAAATCAGTAACTGTAGAATAGTAAAATAATCTAATAAAGTTTTAATTTATCAAAAATAAATTAGTTTTATCTTTATTTATATAATTAACTGGCAATTTTTTATTATTCTTTAATTTTCTATAGGTATTTGATTTTGTTTTGGTGTTTAACCAAAGGAATATTTTTTTTGCTTTATTTATTACATTTAAATTTAAAGTTATCCTTTGGAAATCTTTTCTTAATACTGGGCTTGTAATTTTATTTGTTTTTAAATCTAAGTTATCAGGAAATAGTGATGCTATGTGTCCATCTGAACCCATTCCTAAAAGAATTAAATCAAAAGACACTTTTTTATTTTTGAAAAATCTTTTAATTTTATTTTCATAGTTTTTTGCAGATGTATATGAATCAATTTTTTTTGTATCAATGTAAAAGATATTTTTTTTACTAATATCAATTTTATCTAATAAATTTTTTTTTACTAATCTAAAATTAGAATTAGTTGATCGTTTTGAAACAAATCTTTCATCTCCCCAAAACAGATAAATATTTTTCCAATTAATTTTAGATTTCGATAAAGATTTATACAAATTTTTGGGACTAGAACCCCCAGTTAATACAAAGCTAAATTTTTGATTAAGTTTTTCTTTTTTTACAATATAACTTTTAAATAACCTTATAAATTCTACAATTAGCTGTTTTTCAGTTTTTTTACGTATTATTTTGTTAAATTTTGTCATGTTTAATAATTAATTAATAATTCTAACTTGGAAAATTGCAAAGACCAATATATATATATCATAGGTTGAATATGAAAAAATGGAATTTAAATAGTTGGACTAAATATCCCGCAAAACATTTGCCTGAATATCAGGATAAAAAAGAATTGGATTTAGTATTAGGTAAGATTAAAAAATATCCACCTTTAGTTTTTGCTGGTGAAACACGTTCTTTAAAAGAATCTTTAGCGCAAGTTGTAAGAGGAAAAGCTTTCTTATTGCAAGGAGGAGATTGTGCTGAAAGTTTCGAAGAATTTAATCCAGATAATATAAGAGACACATTTAAAGCTATTCTTCAAATGTCTTTAGTTTTAACTCATTCTGCTTCTATGCCAGTTATTAAAGTTGGAAGAATTGCTGGTCAATTTTCAAAACCAAGAAGTTCACCAGTTGAAAAAAAAGATGGTATAGAATTGCCTAGTTATTTAGGAGACAATATTAACGCTATGGAATTTTCTGAGAAGGCAAGAATTCCAGATGCAAAAAGATTATTTAGAGCTTATTCGCAGTCTGCTTCAACATTAAATTTAATTAGAGCATTTTCACAAGGTGGATTTGCAGATTTAAGGCAAGTTCATTTATGGAATTTAGGATTTATTAATAAAAAAACAAAAGGTAAGTACAAAGAAATAGAAGATAAGATTAGTGATGCTTTATCTTTTATGGAGGCTTGTGGAATAAATCCTGAAAATAATAGAAGATTAAGAACAGTCAATTTTTATACTTCTCATGAAGCTCTTTTACTTCCATTCGAAGAAGCTATGACAAGAGTAGACTCTACTACTGGAGAATACCACGATACTTCTGCTCACTTTGTTTGGATAGGAGATAGAACTAGACAAACAGATGGAGCTCACGTTGAATTTTGTAGAGGTATTAAGAATCCTATAGGATTAAAATGTGGTCCATCACTTAGACCAGATGAGCTTATAAAACTTTGTAATATTTTAAATCCTGAAAATGAAGCTGGAAGAATAACTTTGATTTCTAGATTTGGGGCAAACAAAGTTGAAGAGTTTTTACCAAAATTAATTAAAGCAGTTAAGAAAGAAGGATTAAATGTAGTTTGGTCTTGTGACCCTATGCATGGTAATACTATAAAAGCTACTAGCGGATTGAAAACGAGACCTTTTGATAGTGTTTTAAAAGAAGTAAAAAATGTTTTTGCAGTTCATCAAGCTGAAGGAAGTTACGCTGGAGGGTTACATGTAGAAATGACTGGCCAAGATGTTACAGAATGCACCGGTGGAGCTCAGAAAATATCTGATAGTGATTTATCCAACAGATATAGAACTCATTGTGATCCGAGATTAAATGCCTCACAAGCTTTAGAACTTGCTTTCTTAATTTCTGATGAAATAAAGAAAAATTCTAAATATTCAAAAAATATTATTAAAGAAGCGTCTTAATAGTTATTGTAATTATTAAG
>NHHC02000057.1 GCA_002169935.2 Candidatus Pelagibacter sp. TMED153
ATAAACTTTTGTCCTCTTATGATTATTGGCAGTTTTGGAGAAATACAGATGATAGAGATGTAATAAAATTTCTTAAAATGTTTACAGACCTAAAATTAAATAAAATTGAAGAATTAAAAAATGAAAATATTAATAAATTGAAGATTATCTTAGCAAATGAAGCTACGTCAATGTTGCATGGTAAATCTGCAGCCACAAAAGCAGAAAAAACAGCAAAAACAACTTTTGAATCTGGTGGCTCTGGAGCGGATCTTCCAGAAATCAAAATTAAAGAGAGCGATTTAAAACAAGGAATGAAAATATTAGACCTATTGTCTGCAAATAAAATTATGTCTTCTAAAAGTGACGCTAGAAGAGCAATTAAAAGTAATGCATTAAAAATCAATAATGAAATCCTAACTGAAGAAAACAAAATAATTCAGCTAAGTGATTTCAATAATGAAAAAGTATTAAAAATTTCTTTTGGTAAAAAGAAACACTATCTTCTTAAAATTATTTAGATTTTTTTTGTTTTTCTAGGGCTTTAGTAATAAAACGAGGTGTCAATGTCTTGATTGGATTGATTGTAGTCTTGATTTTACCTGGCATTCCTTTCATTTTAAAACTTACGCCAAACAAACCCTCACCAATTTCTTTAGGAATAATTATATTTCCAATAACTGGAATTTTAGATAAAAGTTTATTTAAATTTTTTGCTGGTACTAAAGTTCCTCTAAGACTAGTCAATCCAGTGGGATCTTTATAACCTTCCATAAGAACAGATATACTTGGGCCTACCGCATAAAGTTCTTTTAATTTTAACAATCCCTTTTCATTGCTCATATTAATTTCCATTTTTTCAAAAGACAAACCTTCGCCTTCGGCTAAATCAGCAAGACCTCCGAAATCAGCAAGGGATAAAAGTTTTATAACACCTGGCGCATTAACTAATTTAAAATCTTCAATAATTAATTTTGAAGAAGACGTATCGTCTTCAATTATTGATGAAAATGTCAAAACACCATCTGACAATCCTTTAAAAAAACCATATTCTGAAAGCAAAGGTTGAGGTAAATCTGAATAAATTTCTAGATATTTTTTTTTATTTTTTTTATCATTTTTCATAGAAATATCTAAAAATTTGTTATTTCCAAAATCTCCTTTTGAAGAAATTTTAACAAATTTTCCTTTTTCAATAACTCCTATTAATTTAAAGTTTTGAAGTTTTTTAGATAATGGTGTGTCAATATTCTTTAAGTTAATATCGATAGATTTGCTTATTTTTTGTAAAATATTATTTTTGGACTTTTGATTTAAAAACTTATTTAAATTATTAGCATCATACTTAGTGCCAAAAATATTTATTTCTTTTCCAAAGTTTAAAGTAAAATCATTTTTTAAGTTATTTTTGTCAAAAGTTTTAACTTTAATTTTCTTTAACGAAATTATATTTTTATCTTTTTTATCAATTCTAAGTTTTTCTATTAAAATTAAACTTTTGTTTTCTTTATATTGTAAATTTTTAACATTAATAAAATCCTTTTTAACACCAATACTCAAAGAAATATTAGCAATTTCATTATTATTTTTTTTATAATTTATAAAATCGAAATTTAACTTTTGAATAAATTCAAAATTTAAATCAATATTTGAAATTTCATTTGAAAAATTGTTTTTAAAATCATAATTTTTATAATTTTTTTTATCAATGCTATAGGTTCCTGTTGCATAAATATTGTTCTTTTTATCTGAACTGTAACGAGTGTTAAAATTGGAATCTTTAAGATATAAATTATTAACATTTTTTTCTAAAAGTAAATTTTTGATAGATTTATCAAACTTAATAGACAACTCATTTATTTTACCTTTGTTTGTGTAAATATAATTGGTAACTTTAAATGTTTTATCAAAAGTTATATCTAAAAAATGATCTAGATTAGCATTAAAATTTGTTTCCATGTTTATAAATTTAAAATTTTTTGAAAATGGCAAGTATTTAGCAATATTCTCTTTGTTTATTTTAATGTCAGTACTAAAATCAGATTTTAGACTTATTTCTTTATTTTTTTTTATTTGTAAATTTCCATTTTTTATTAAAAAAGCATCTGTCTTGCTTTTAATATTTTTAATTAAAACGTCTGAAGAATCAGCGATAAAATTAAAACCTGTATCTTTTAAACTCAAATCATTAGTTATAATTGCATCCATTTCTTTTACTTCTCCTCTAGCAATAAAATCATCTATTTCTTGATTGTTGTTTAAATAAACCTCAACATCAGTAGTTAATTTACCATTCTTAACTTTATTGTTTATAAAACTATTTAAATTAGATGGTTTTGTTTTAATGATAATTTTTTTCAACTGATTAATATTGAGTTCTTGTGACCTAACATTAATTTTAGTAATCTTTATCTTTGATTTAATTAAAGAGATAGGATTTAAATAAACTTTAACATTTTCAATGGGTATATCTAAATTTCGATATTCCAAATCTAGATTTTTAGTCTCTAAAAATAAACTTATATCCTTTATATCAAACTTAAATCTTATTTTATCTAATCTTAATAAAACATGTTGATTGTTTTCATTTATTTTTTTTGAAATTATTCTGTTAAACTTATTAGTTTCATAACCTACAGTAGATAAAACTATAATAAAAAAAATTAATACGAATAATAAAATTAAACTTGTTGTAAAAAATATTTTTTTCATTATTTATTTATTATTCCAGCTTCAATAAATTGATCTATATTACCGTCTAAGACATCAGACGGATTTGTATTTTCAACTTTATTTCTTAAATCTTTTACAAGTTGATAGGGTTGTAAAACATAAGATCTTATTTGATGACCCCAGCCAATATCTGTTTTGGAGCTTAACTCTTTTTCATTTTCTTTCTCTCTTTTTTGTATCTCATGTTCATAAAGTCTAGCTTTAAGCATTTTATAGCAAGTTTCTTTATTTTTATGTTGAGATCTTTCATTTTGACATTGTACAACAATCTTGGTTGGGGTGTGTGTAATCCTTACAGCGCTGTCAGTAGTATTAACATGCTGTCCTCCTGCTCCGCTTGACCTATAAGTATCAATTCTTAAATCTTTTTCATCAACCTTAATGCTAATATCGTCTTCTACTGCTGGATAAACCCAAACACTTGCAAAGCTCGTGTGTCTACGAGCTCCACTATCAAAAGGAGAGATTCTAACCAATCTATGGACACCAGACTCTCCTCTCATCAACCCATAGAGATAATCTCCGTTAACTTTCAAAGTTGATGATTTGATCCCCGCTTCTTCACCTTTGTGCTCACTAATTATTTGATATTTAAATTTTTTTTTATCAAACCATTTTAAATACATTCTTCTCAACATATCAGCCCAATCTTGACTTTCGGTCCCCCCAGCGCCAGCATGTATTTCAAGATAAATATCAAAATCATCATCTTCTCCTGAAAGAAAACAATTAATTTCATTCTGTTTAATTTTTTTTAATAATTGATTAATCTTTAAATTGCAATCTTGTAAAATATCATCGTTCTTTTCTTCGAAAGCTAAATTATATAAGTCTTTTAAGTTATTAATTTCTTGTGTAGAATTTTTGTAAGAATTTAATATATCTTCGTAAATTTTTTTTTCTTTTACAGTTTTTTTAACTTTTATTTTGTCTTTCCAAAAATTTTCACTTAAGAGAGTTTTTTCTAACTCTTCTAGCTTTGATGCAACATTATTATTTTCAAAGATACCCCCTGATGTTACTCAGAGTTTTTTCTATTTTAATTACTATAGTTTCAAAGTTTTGCATTAGTAAAATTGCCTATACTTTACTAGCTTATCATAACTATTAATTGAGATTAATTTGTTATTATCAATATTGTTAATATCTTTAGTTTTTAAAGCCTCAATAATTGTATTTTTATCGCCTAATGAAGATTTCAATCCTGTATCGTAGTCTAAAGAGGTTAAATAAATTCCTTTAGGTATTTTAAATTCTTTGAAATCTTCTTTGAAAAGTGCTTTCTTAACAAAATCTTTAAAAATTGGTAGAGCGGCTTTAGAACCAGTTTCGTACTTTCCAAGAGTTTTTGGATTATCAAATCCTATATATACACCTATGACTAAATTTGAAGTAAAACCAATAAACCAAGCGTCATAATTATTATTTGTGGTACCAGTTTTTCCAGCTAAAGGAACTTTTAAATCTCTCAATTTTTTTGCAGTTCCTCTTTTTACGGCTCCTTCTAGAATGGAAATAATTTGATAAGCTGTCTCTTCACTAAATACTCTATCATTTTCGTATTTAATATTTGGAAAAATATTAGACTCATGTGAAAATTGATCACAACCAGTGCATTTTTTATTTTTTAATTTATAAATTGTTTTTCCTCTTCTATCTTGAATTCTACTAATTAAATTTGGTTTTACTTGCATACCCCCATTTACAAAAGAAGAATATGCAGACGTAAGATTTATTAAAGATGTTTCTACTGCGCCTAGTGAAACAGATAACAATTCTGGGACATCATCATAAATTTCCAATTTATTTGATAAATCTAAAATTTTATTTAAGCCCAATGTTTTAGCAATTCTAACAGTCATTAAATTTCTAGAATATTCGATACCTTTTCTTAAAGTTGAAGGTCCATAAAACTTTTTTCCATAATTTTCAGGTTTCCAATTTTTCAAACCGACGCCTTGACTTTCCACAAAGGGAGCGTCTAAAACTATCGAATTAGGTGAATAACCATTTTCTAACGCTGCAGCGTATACAATTGGTTTAAAAGCAGAACCTGGCTGTCTTTTCGCTTGTGTAACTCTATTAAATTCACTTGATCTAAAATTAAATCCACCAACCAAAGCTTTTACATCTCCAGTATAAGGATCTATAACTACAATTCCTCCATTAACTTTTGGATATTGTTTTAAATTCCAATAATTATTTTCTTTTTTTACAAAAATGATGTCTCCTACACTAAATCTATCTAAAATAGTTTTTTTGTTTGGTATGGCCCATTTAATTTTATTAATTGAAATCTGACTTTTTAATCCTTTAAGTGTTTTGAAATAAATTCCGTTTTCATTTATTTCTAAAATTTCTGCCTTCTTCCATTTTAAAGTGGGATCTATTTTAAATTTTTCTAATTTTTTTTTCCAATTTGAGTCTTTCAATTTGTTTGTTAGAGGGCCTCTCCAGCCATGTCTTTTATCATATGACTCAATTCCATTTCTTAAAGCATTAATCGCTTTAATTTGATAATTAATATTTAAAGGAGTTCTAATAGAAAGACCTTCTGAATAAAGTTTTTTAAATCCGTATTTATCTTTGATAGATCTTCTGACTTCTTCTGTGTATGAATTGGCTTCGTTTACAATTTCTATCTTACGTCTTTTAAGTTCAATTGTAGAATTTTTAAAATTATTAAGCTGATTTTTAGAAATATAGTTATTATCTTCAAGATTTTGAAGAACTAAATTTCTTCTAAATTTAGCAACTTCTGGATGTTTAAACGGGTCATACTTGCTAGGAGCTTTAGGTAAAGCAGCCAACAAAGCTGCTTCAGGATAATTTAAATCTTTTACAGATTTATCAAAATACTCCAAACTTGCGGCAGCTATACCATAAGTTCCTTGTCCTAAATAAATTTGATTTAAATATAATTCAAGAATTCTTTCTTTTGAATAAGCTCTTTCAATTCTAAAAGCTAATATAGCTTCTTTTATTTTTCTATTTAAAGAAACTTCATTTGTAAGTAAAAAGTTTTTAGCTACTTGTTGCGTTATGGTGGATGCTCCTTCTAGTCTCTTATTTTGACTTATGTTCTTTAAATTATTAATAAAAGCTCTCACTATACCTTTAGGATCTATACCTGGATGCTTAAAAAAGTTTTTGTCTTCTGCTGATAAAAATGAATTAATTACTTTACTGGGAACTGAATCAAATGGAATGAATAATCTTTTTTCTAAAGCATATTCTGCAATTAATTTTCCATCATTAGAGTATACTCTGCTAGAAATAGGAGGTTGATAATTAGACAATTTTTTATAGTCCGGCAATCCAATTGAAAAATACCAAAGTGTAGAAAAAGCAAAAAATAAGCAAATTAGTGAAAATATGACTATAAACTTAATTGAAAAATTTATGAATTTTAACATCTTAAATAACCTAATGCAGAAAATTTGGCCATCTTAGGGCACTCTTATTTTATTATGAGTGCAATTAGTGAAAAAATTGTATAATATTTAATTATGATAAAAGTCGAAATTACAAAATTCAATATATTAAAAGGAATTTACCTAAAATGGAAAAAAATTTATACATTGATGCTTCGCATCCAAATGAAACACGTATTGTTCTTAAATCTAGCTTATCAATTGAAGAATATGAATTTGAAGATAAAAATAAGTTAAACTTTAAAAACAATATTTATCTTGGAACAATTAGTAGAGTAGAACCTTCTCTGCAAGCTGCCTTTGTAAATTTTGGCAGAATAAAGCATGGTTTTTTAGCCTTCAACGATATTCAATCTGACTACTACCAAGTTCCCTCTGAGGATAAGGAAAAAATAAAAAATGCTGAAGAAAAAATAAGAGAAGATCTTAAAAATAAAACTTTGGAAGATATGTCTGCCCTTAATAATGAAGAAACTCAGAATGAAAAATTAGAAAATAATTCAGAAAATAATAATGTAGAAGAAAAAAATCCAGTTAAAGAAGAAATAGTAAAAAAACAATATAGAGAAGAACTAAAAAATTCCTATGGTTTAAAAAGATATAAAATCCAAGAAGTAATAAAACCAGGTCAGGTGATATTAATTCAAGTAATAAAAGAAGAAAGGGGTCAAAAAGGTGCTGCCTTGACTACCTTTATTTCTTTAGCAGGTAAGTATATGGTTTTAATGCCAAACACACCTAAAGGTGGTGGAATATCTAGGAAAATATTTAACTCTTCAGATAGAAAAAAAATTAAAGAGATTTTAGATCAAATTGAAATTCCTAGAAGTATGGGCGTCATAGTTAGAACAGCGGGCGCTAACAAAACAAAAAATGAAATAGAAAAAGATTTTCAAAATACTGCAAAAACTTGGGAAGAAATAAGAGAAAAAGCATTAAATTCTAACGCACCGTCTTTAGTATATGAAGAAGGAGATATTATCAAAAGAACTCTAAGAGACGCTTATGATAATGAAACTAAAAACGTCTACATAGATGGTAATGATGCTTATCAAAAAGCCAAAAAATTTATGAAAGAGTTAATGCCAAAAAATGTAAAAAATATAAAAAAATATAGAGGGAAGATTCCTCTTTTTCATGATGCTAACATTGAAAAAGAATTAAACAATATCTTTGAACCCGTAGTAAAATTAAAATCTGGTGGGTATTTAGTTATAAACCCTACAGAAGCACTCGTTGCTATTGATATTAATTCTGGACAATCTACTAGACAAACTAATATTGAAAAAACTGCATTAAATACAAACCTAGAAGCAGCCGAAGAAATAGCTCGTCAAATAAAGTTAAGAGATTTATCTGGTTTAATTGTAATTGATTTTATAGATATGATAAATTTTTACAATAGAAGAATAGTAGAAAAAAAAATGAAAGAAAGTATTAGAAAAGATAGAGCAAGAATTCAAGTTGGACGAATTAGCAATTTTGGTTTGCTTGAAATGACAAGACAAAGACTTAGAGAAGGTTCAATCAGTTGGGAAACAATTCTTTCCTTAGAGTCTTTTGCTCAAAAAATCGTAAAAAAAATTGAATTACTTGCATTCACCAATAAAGTAAAGATTATAAAAGCATATATACCAGAAAAAGTAAAAGTTTTTATCGAAAACAGACTATCTAAAGACATTGAACATTTTGAAAAAAAATATTCTTTTAAGATTAACATTATAGCTGATACTAGATTAATCATACCAGAATACAAAATTGATCTTTTAAATAAATCAAAAAAAATTATAAATTCATTGGAAAATATTCATAAAATCAATGATATCAAAATAAATTTAGACAACAAAAAAGAAAAGATAAGCACACCTAAAGTTAAAGCCAATACAATTTCGAAAAAATTAAAAAAGAGTAAGATAACAAAAAAAAAGGTTCTGCATCCACGCACTTTATGGGTCAGAAGAAAAAGAAAAAAACTAAATTAATCCATCTAAAGGAGAGCTGGCAGTTGCGAAATAATTTTTTTTCATTCTTCCTGACAAATAAGAATCTCTTCCAGCGATCACAGCGTTTTTAAAAGCTCTAGCCATCAATATTGGTTTTTTAGCATTTGCTATAGCGCTATTAATTAAAACTCCATCACAACCCATTTCCATAGCGATAGTTGCATCCGACGCTGTGCCTATACCAGCATCTATAATGACTGGAACTTTTGACTGCTTAATGATTAGTGAAATATTAACTTTACTCTGTATACCTAAACCAGATCCTATTGGAGAAGCCAAAGGCATAATTGCTGATGCACCATTATCTTCCAATTTTTTTGCTATCAAAGGATCGTCTGAACAATAAACCATTACTTTAAAACCTTCCTTAACAAGAGTTTTTGTGGATTTAAGTGTTTCAATCATATTTGGAAATAAAGTTTTTTTATCTCCTAAAACTTCCAATTTAACTAACTTCCATCCTCCCATTTCTCGAGCTAATCTTAAAGTTCTTAAAGCTTCTTCTGAAGTGAAACATCCTGCAGTATTTGGCAAATAAATAATTTTTTTTGGATCAAGATAGTCTGTTAAAATTGGTTTTTTTTTATCTAGAATATTTACTCGCCTTACAGCAACTGTAACCATATCTGCTCCTGACTCTTCTATAGCTTGTGCGGTTTCTTTAAAACTTTTATACTTCCCTGTTCCTACAATTAATCTAGATTTTAAATTTTTATTAGCGACTTTAAAGATGTCTTTCTTCAATCTACCCTCCTCCTATAAAATACACTACTTCTAATTTATCATTATTTTTTAAATATCTTTTTTTATAATTCGCCTTTGGGACAATAATTCTGTTATGTTCAATAGCTATTTTTTTATTGTTAAGTTTAAATTTTTTTAACAAATTATAAATAGTTGTTTTAGGTTTTATTGTGACTTTTTTTCCATTTAATTGTATTTTTGCCATAATTAAGTTAATTAAGTACCTTATAAAATTAATGATGAATAAAATTATAATTCTTAACGGTCCAAACCTCAACCTTTTAGGTGAAAGAGAAAAAGAAAAATATGGCAATATTACATTAAAAGATATTGAAAATAATTGTAAAGAATTTGCTAAACAAAATGATATTGACCTTTCTATGTTTCAATCAAATGTTGAAGGGGAATTAGTTGAAGAAATTCAAAAGGCAAGAAAAGAACACCAGGGTTTAATCATAAATGCCGGAGGCTATACCCATACTTCTGTAGCAATACATGATGCATTAAAAATACTTAAAATACCCATAATCGAATTACATATAACTAATATTTACAATAGAGAAGAATTCAGGCATAAATCACTTATTAGTAAATTAGCAACTAGTATTCTATGTGGTTTTGGTACTAATGGTTATATCATGGCATTACA
>NHHC02000022.1 GCA_002169935.2 Candidatus Pelagibacter sp. TMED153
GTTGTAAATTGAAGACCTCTTCGGAGGTCTTTTTTATTTTATCCTACCAAACTATTATTGCTTATTTTGTTTTTTTTGAGTTTTAACTCTGTTATATCTCAGAAGTATTATGACAGCAATGATTTAAAATATTATCTAGATTTTTCAAATAAAAATGCAAATCTTAAATTTCAAGACTATAAAATAGATGGCCCATTAGAGGAAGTTAAATCCTTTTATGGGAATACTTATACAATTATAAAAGGAGACAATATTCATTGGATACTTCAACAAAGCACAATGAAAAATAAATATCTCTCCTACCTTATAATAAAAGGAGAATATAAAGATATTGTCAAACTTGCAAAAAGAGAGTCTCTAGGGAAAAAGCTAGAAATAATTACTTCTGATAGAATTTTTTCAGGTCATTTCATGGACTATTTCAATTTTGTTAATGAAGATGAATATGTTAAAATTAATAGAGATAGGTTAGTTGGTGATTACTTGAAAGATGAAGGTTTAATTGGAGATTATAATATCAAGATATATCGAGATAATGGTGTTAACTATTTTGAACTAGATATAGAAGGAGTAATCAGACTAACAAGAAAAGAGGTTATTATAGAAACTAGTCTTCCAACATTAACAAGATTTGTTGGTATTTACGATGCTGAATTAAATACTAATATTGAGTTTATAAAAAGAGGTATTGTCTCAGGTAGAATATTTTCAAAAGATAGAGCCATTTTTTCTTTGAGTTTAGATTTAGAAAAGAAAATTGGCACTCTAACAACACTTCAGGTTGTTGTCAACGATGAAGATGTGGAATTAAACACAAGGAAAACTACTACTTTCCTAATAAAAGATTAAAATGAGAGATTTTGTAAATTATGGAAGCTCAATTGATATAAAAGTTTTAATTTTTACTTTATTATTTATCCTAATATGGAAATTTATTATTGAAAAAAAAAATAAAAAAATGAGGGAACCAGTTATACTCTTAAGCAAAATAATACTTTTTATCCTACTTTTAATGTTAATAATAAATGTGTTAACTTTTTGATTAGTGAATTATTATAAAAACACTGACTATTGGATGAATATTTCTATTATTATTAGCCAATGTTATCAAATCATTAATAATTAACAGTATTCATTAAATATTTAATTTGATATTGCAGCTGAGACTTTTTCTTTCCTAAATTAGCCACCTTAACAATTAAAAAAACAAAATGAAAAAAATTACAATTACATTATTTTTAATTCTATTTGTTTCCTCATTAACTGCTCAAGTTGGTCAATCTAGAACACTTGAGGTAAAGGATGGTCAAATGGATAAATTTATGTCTGGAGTTGCTAAAAAAACTCAGATGTATAATAACAGCGAAGATTCTGCAAATTTCGTTACATTTCAAATATTAACTGGACCAAATGCAACTGATTTCATAAGAGTAAGATGGATGGAATCGATTAATGAGCTTGACAATCCTGTTGATGCTGAAGAGTATATATCAGTAATCTTATATCCCATGTAAGCACATAGGATAATTAGTGAAATTAGAAATATAGATTTTGATTTAAGTAGTTTTCTCATGTTTTTAAAATCACCAATTTTTTCATCATCAGAAATCTCAACTTTTAAAAATGAGTAAACTATCAGACCACATAAAAAAACAATTATGGACGAAACAGCAATTACATATTTAAATGCATTTTGTTTGTCTTCAATATTTGCAGTAGATATATCAGTTGTAATTAATATTGAAAAAATAATTACTCCAATTACACCAATTGAAGATGCTACTATTCCTCTTCCTCCATCAAGAAAACTAAATGTCTTACCCTGTTTGGTTTGACCTCCTATCATTCTTGTAGCTTTTATCATGGGGGCCCAAAATAGAAATACAGTAGTAAACCCCCAATAAGCAAATATTAATTGCATTACTAAATATGATGGATAGTTCATCATAATAACTCCACCAAATGATGTAAGTATTAATGAGGCTGAGAGTAATTTCCTTGGAGAATATCTATCAGCTAATATTCCACCATATAAATATGATAAAAACGCAACAATACCATAGGTTGAAAAAAGTGTACCTAATTCAAGATTTGTAAGATTAAATACATCTAAAAATGTTGGCCTAAAAACTCGAGCTAATACATAGGGTAGAATATATATAGATTCTGCTGCAAGAATTAAAACTATTAGATATGTGAAGTATTTATTTTTGATTGAAGACTAATTTTGACTTTCTGCATATATTGCAGCTTCCTCAAAAATTGAAGTAGGGTCAACATAGCAAACAGTACTAGATATTTTATCCTCTTCCCAAATCCATCTACAATGACAAGGATAATTATACTCTTTTCCTGTTATGATAGAGGTAGCAGACCAGTTAAAATCATGAAAAGTCTCAACTGTTCCATCATTAAAATAACCGGTATACACTTCTCTGTTGTTATGTCTAATATCATTAAAAATTAAAGAATGAGAATTATATCCATCAATAATTCCATCAACATCAAATTCAAGATCATTAAAGAGGTGTTTACCATCTGGTGTAAAGTAATCTCTTGCAAGATCAAAATTTCCTGCTAGATATGAATCAGCTAGAGTGGTAATAATTTCTGATTTTTCATCATCATTAAGAACAAATCCAGCATTTTGACTAGTTTGATCACAACCAATAAATGTAATTGTGATAAGTAATATTATTATTTTTTTCATATTAATTGATTTATACATCTAAATTAAAAAATATTTTATTTAATAATTTATTATATTCATTTTTTAAAACAATAAATTATGAACGAAGTAGAAATTTTAAATTACGCTCAAATGAATTTCATTCAAAACGGTTTATACATGGTAGCTTTTACTGCTTTTGTTTTTATTACGTTTAGATTAATGAGATTTCAAAGAGAGCAAAATGCTAATGTTTTTGTAAAAGTATTGGTAACCATATTTGGTCTGTGTACTACATTTTTTGGTTATAATGTTTTTTCATTTTTATATGTCAATCAACTTGGACAGTCATACAGACTTTCGGAACTTCAATCTTCAGGGGCTGAACTAAGTGCCTTATCACAAAACTGGGTTGATTATATTGGTTATACAGTCAGCGATGGACTTCCCATCCCTTTTAGTCCTGAGCCTGCAGCTTATCTTTTTTTAGGAACATTTGCTATTATGGTTATAGCTGGAGTTTGGGTAAATCTTTCTAAAGATTAAATTGAAATTTTAATAGGCCCTCTTATTGAGGGTCTATATAATGTAGAAAAGTATAAAAAAGAAGTGCAAAGTACTTCCTGCTAATACAAATAAATGCCAAACTGTATGAGCGTATTTTTTATCTAGAGAGTAAAAAATAGTTCCTATGGAATAACTTACACCACCTAAAACTAATAATAAAAACCCATTAAACTCTATAACTTCAAAAACGGTTTTAATATCTAAAATCACTAGCCATCCCATAAATAAGTAGAGTACAAGTGAAAGTTTTTCAAACCTTCCAGTGTAAAATAATTTAAAAAAAGTTCCAAATAAAGCTATAAAAGAAACAACTGCAAAAATATATAGTCCAGACATATTGAGCAGGGTAATCAAACAGACAGGCGCATATGAACCTGCTATTAAGTAGTAGATACTTATGTGGTCAAATATTCTTAGTTTCTCTTTAAGAATAGGATTTGATACATAGTGGTATAGTGTTGAAGATAGATAGACACTAATTAGCCCAAATCCAAACAAAACGATTCCTAAAGTACTTAAATAAGTGAGATTGTTATTGTAAGAAAAAAGGAAGAACACACCAACTATAGATCCAATAAGTCCTATAAAGTGAGTAAGAGCATTCCAGTATTCTTCTTCTTTTGTAGCTTCCATTAACCCTAACAAAACTAATAATTACGTGATTAAAAGTGAATCCATATATATAATTAACATAGAATTATAAAATCAGTAACTTTGTATGGCAAATAGACCTATGAAAACTAAATCACAGATTGTAGACAACTGGCTGGTAAGATATACTGGATTGGAACTTGAAAGTTTTGGAGAGTATATACTTTTAACAAATTTTGATAAGTATGTAAATATATTTGCTGAAAAATCAGGTTGTGAGATTAATGGAAAAGATAAAAATATGTCCTCAGCTACATCTAAAAACATTACAATTATAAATTTTGGAATGGGAAGCCCTAATGCGGCAACAATTATGGATTTACTTTCTGCAATTTCTCCAAAAGCAGTTCTTTTCTTAGGGAAATGTGGAGGTCTCAAAAACAGAATTAATATAGGTGACTTTGTTCTTCCTATCGGGTCTATAAGAGGAGATGGTACTTCTAATGATTACTTCCCACCAGAGGTTCCAGCAATGCCGTCTTTCTCTCTTCAAAAAGCGATTTCTACAACAATAAGAGAATTTAAAACAGATTATTGGACAGGAACAGTTTATACAACCAATAGAAGAGTATGGGAATATGATAAAGGTTTTAAACATTACATAAAAAAAACTAGAGCTTATGCTATTGATATGGAAACTGCAACACTTTTTACAGTAGGATTTCATAATAAAATTCCTGTTGGTGCATTATTATTGGTTTCGGATTCACCAATGACTCCTGAAGGTGTGAAAACTCTTAAAAAAGACGAAATTAACTCAAAACAATTTGATGAAAAGCATATTGAAATTGGCGTTGATTCATTAAGAAAATTAATGGATAATGCTGAAACTGTTAGGCATCTTAAGTTTTAGTGATTTAACATGAGGATTTCATTTATCTTAATCATTATTTTAATTTTTGGCTGTGCAAAATCAGATTCTGATTTTGAAGAAAAGTTTTCCGAAGAAGGTTTTGGTAATTTTGAATACTATGAAGGACTTGCAAGCTACAATCTTCAACATGGTGGTTTAAATAGAGAATATTTACTTTATATACCTCCAAATCTTCAATCAAGAACTAATCTTCCTGTAATTTTTAATTTTCATGGCTACTCAGGTCAAGCTGACCAGTTTTATAATATGTCAGATTTAGTAGATATAGCAAATGAGAATGGAGTCGTATTAGTATATCCACAAGGCGCATTATTACCAGGAGGATCAACTCATTGGAATGCAGCACCAACTAATGGTCCTTCTCCATCATTTGTTAATAAAAGTAATATAGATGACATAGGATTCTTTAATGCCATGTTGGAGGAAATAAATCTAAATAATATTCTTGATTTAAACAGAGTTTATGCAATAGGATACTCTAATGGAGGTATGTTCTCTCATTTTTTAGCATGTAATACTGATAATGTTTTTGCAGCAATTGGTGATGTGGCAGGTACAATGCTCACAGATACATATAATACCTGTAACCCTTCTTCACCAACTCCACTTTTAAAAATTCATGGAACGTCTGATGCTGTTGTTGCTTATAATGGTTTTGATCCTCAAGGTTTTAAAACTGTTGACGAGGTTATAGATTTTTGGAAATTAAATAATAATTCTAATGATTCTTTTATTTTCAATAGTAGGGTAAGTACCTCATGGGCTAACTATATGGGTCCTGTAGATTTTGAAAAATACACATATGAATCAGATATAAATGGACCAAGCATTGTACATTATAAAATGCTTAGAGGTGGTCATTGGTGGGATTACAGTTTAGATAATGATCTTAAAACAAGCTCTTTGTTATGGGAATTTTTCTCAAAACATTCAAGAGAGTAGTATAAAAAAAGGGGCTTAAAGCCCCTTTATAATTTGTTAATTTAACTATTATTGTAATCCAAGCATTATACTACCAAAGTCAAAAAACTCCGATATGAAAGCTGTTTTGCCTTCTTCGTTAAATTGTTGAACTGAATAATAAGAAGTTTCAAATTCTGTACCAGTTTCCTTATGGTTGTAGGTCCATACACCGTATGATCTTACACCTCCATCAGGTAAAAATTCAGTATCATCAACACCAGGGTAGTACTGTCTGTTTGTAAACTTAAAGTTTTCAAAAGCACCATGCCATCCTTTCATTCCTTCCATCCATTGAGATTTTGTAAGTGAATCTCCTTGAGGACTTGACCAGATTAAATCTTCAGAAGCACCATCAAACATAGATTGTAGATCTCCATTTTCAAAATAGTTAAATTCAGCATCAACTTTTTCAACATTAGTATTGTATTTTTCAAGACCAGCATTGAAATTAGAAGATGTTGCATCAGGAGATGCACATGCTGCTAATAAGCTAATTACGGTTAAGGTTAATAATTTTTTCATTGTATTTGTTTTAAATTAGAATACAAATCTATGAAAAACATATTTTATCAATTACATTAGCTTTGAAATATGGAAATTCCAGAAAAATTAAAGTTAGAATATCTTCTTGCTCTTGACAATCATATTGAAACTGTTGGAAAGGAAAATAAAGAGGTTACTTTGAAAAAAATTTTTGAAATCACAAGAGATATTGCTAATCTTGGATTTGGTGAAAAAGATATACATGAAATTGCAAAAGATGAAGATCTTTACATTAGATATGAAGAATGGAGAAAATCTAACAAAACATAACTACTATGATATGCAAGAATTATAAAGAATATTATCAATCTTCAATTAAAATAGGATTTGGAAACTATCGCCCTCATAGTGGTTCAACTAACTTTGGTCGAGACAGAAGTTTTGTTATTTCTTCACTCATAGCAATTGTAATTTTTGCTCTTATTTATTTTTTAAATTCAGGAAACCTCTAATACTTATTATAATATCAATGAAGAAACTTTTACTATTTATATTACTTATATCAATATCCTGTGATCAATCAATAAATCAATATGAATATGTAGTAAAGGATGAAATATATAGAAATAATGTTTTAAAAAATAATCCTGGTGAATATGTTCAACTTTCTAAAGGTTATACATATTTTGAAGAGGCTAATAGTAACTCAGCAATTGGGAATGTTGTTTTGGTTCATGGATTTTCAGTTCCTTCCTACATAATGAGAACAACTTTCAATTCAATCAAAGAGAGAGGTTTCAGAGTTATTATGATGGATTTATATGGCAGAGGTTACTCTGACAACCCAAACCTTCCTCAGACTGATGAATTAAGAGCTACACAAGTCATAGAGTTAATGAAGAGTAGAGGTATAGAAAATGCATCAATAGTTGGATTATCAAATGGAGGAAGAATAATATCAAAGATTGCAGATATTGAACCTGAGCTAATAAAGGATCTTTTCTATATAGCATCTTCCGGATTCTATGCATATGAAGAAGTAAATGATAAAGAAGTATATCAAGAAGAGATAGACAGTATGATTTTAAAATATCCTGAAATGGCAAAAGGTCAAGTAAATGACTTTTTTGAAGGGGATAAATATCCTAACTGGATAACTCAATATGAAGAACTTCAAACTCATGTGGGTTTTGCTAGAGCTCTTATTTCAACCACTAAAAACTTAGTAACACTTGATGATATTCATAAAAAAATAGACTCATTAAATATTCCTGTTTACACTTTCTGGGGTGAATTTGATAATGTAGTAGTCTATGATGAATTCAAGGATAGATTAAATAAAGTATTTCCAAACAGAAAAGAATTTTTTATTACTAAATCTGGACATCTTCCTCATATGGAAAACCAAGAAGAATTTGAAAATATTTTTTTTAAATATTTAAATAATTAATATTCATGCATAAATGAGATTTTTACAGATAATACTTATTGGTTCAATTTTATATGGAATTTATGCTATTATAACTTCTGATTGGAGTGGCCTCATTTGGATAATTGGTGGGTTATCCTTTCTATTTCTAACAAATAAATGGATGAATTAATGAAAATACCCAAAGATTTAATGTTCGAGTATTTATTATCCCTTGAGAATTATAGTGACTCACATCCAACTCTCAGGGATATTACTATGAAAGAAGCACTTGATGCTCAAAAAAAAATTATTGATCTAGGTTTTTCAGATCGTGATATAATTGAAATGAAAAGTGAAAAATTATTAATAGAGTTTAGATCTTGGAGACAAGAAACAGGCCAATAAATACTTATATGAATAAAGAAATTATTAACACTGTTATTAGAAATAGAAAATCAATTTATCCTAAAGACTACTCTGGAGAGGAAGTTCCAGATATAGTTATTAAAGAAATATTATTGAATGCAAACCATGCTCCAACTCATCATTTAACTCAGCCATGGTTTTTCAAAGTCTATAAAAATGAATCTAAACAAAACCTAATAGAAGTAGTAAGTAAAATTGACGAATCTAAACTATCAAAGATTAAACTCAATAAGTTTATTCAAAAAGTAAATGACTCCAATGTTATAATATCTATTTTTTTAAATAGAGATTTAAAAGAAAGATTACCAGAGTGGGAAGAGATTGCTGCTGTTTCCATGTCCGTTCAAAATATGTGGCTAACGTGTTATGCTAATAACATAGGGTCATACTGGAGTACTCCAAGTTTTTTAAAGGAATATGGAGACTTGATTGATTTAGATGAAAATGAGACTTCATTAGGCTTTTTCTTTATGGGAGTTTATACTCATAAAGAATCTCCAAAACTAAGAAATGATATAAACTCTAAAGTTGAGTGGGTCTAGATTATTATATTTAATGAAGAATCTTTTTGAAATTTGATAGAACTTCTTTTCTTTAATCAGTAACATAACTTAATTTAGCATTTTAACTTTTAAACCATTATAAGAATGAACAATATTCTTTCAATTGATTCTGTTTCTAAGCATTATGGAAATTTTACTGCTCTAAACAATGTGTCAGTAAATATTAGAGAAGGTTCTATCTTTGGTCTTCTTGGTCCAAATGGAGCAGGAAAAACTACTCTTATAAGGGTCATAAATCAAATAACTTATCCTGATTCAGGTAAAGTTTTATTTAATAATTCACCACTTGAATTAAAACATATAAGAGATATTGGTTATTTACCAGAAGAAAGAGGTCTATACCCTAAAATGAAAATAGGTGAGCAGGCTGTCTATCTTGCTCAATTAAAAGGATTAGATAGTTCTACTGCAAAATCAGAACTTAATAAATGGTTTGAAAAGTTTCAAATAAACGATTGGTGGGATAAAAAGGTTACAGAGCTTTCAAAAGGAATGGCACAAAAAATTCAATTTATAGTAACTGTCCTTCACAAGCCAAAACTGATAATATTTGATGAGCCTTTTTCAGGCTTTGACCCTATAAATGCAAATTTAATTAAGGATGAGATTCTTCAACTTCGAGAAAATGGTGCAACAATAATTTTTTCCACACATAGGATGGAATCTGTTGAAGAGTTATGTGAGGATATTGCATTAATTAATAAATCCAATAAAATTTTAGATGGTAAATTGGATGACATCAAAAAAAATTTTAAAACAAATATATTCGAAGTAGGTGTTGATTCAACCAATCCAGATTTACTTAATAAAGAGCTAGAGTCTAAATATGAGCTAACTAGACCCTCATTTAAGACTATAGGAGATAATTTAAAACTGAATGTTATACTAAAGGATAATCAGAATTCAGAAGATCTCTTAAAAATTTTAAATCAAAATTCTAGAGTAATTCATTTTAAAGAAGTAATCCCAAGTGCAAATGATATATTCATAAACTCTATTGAAAACGACTAATATGGAGCATTTTTCAATTATTACAACAAGAGAATATTTAAATAAAATAGCTAATAAATCATTTATCATGATGACTTTATTATTACCAATTATTTTAGCTGGTTTAACATTCCTTCTTAGCTTTCTTAGCTCAGTTAACAATGACTCCTCTAAAACTATTTCTGTAGTTGATAATACAGGTTATATATACCAAAATCTGGATTCTTCTGATGATATAATCTATGATTTAATTACAGATTCTTCGCTAGATGATGCTAAGGAAATTTCCAGAAATAATTCAGACTACGGACTTTTATACATATCTAATTTTGATACCCCTCAAGAGATAGCTGAATCTATTGTCTTTATTTCAGAAGATTCTCCATCGCTTAGTATAATTAATCGAGTTGAGTCTCAACTAGAAACAATTCTAACTAATGAAAATTTCAGACTTATTGGTATTGATGTTAATGAGGTAAATTCATCAACAATCTATATTGATTTATTCCAGGAAAGTTTTGATGGAGAGGAAACAACTAGAATAGATGGGCTTGTTAAACTTATTTTTGGTTTCTTCTTAGGTTTTCTTTTGTACTTTTTCATTTTTGCATACGGCAGTATGATAATGATGAGTGTTATGGAAGAGAAGACCAACAGAATTATTGAGATTATTATTTCTTCAGTAAAGCCTTTTCACCTTATGACAGGTAAGATAATTGGAGTTTCACTAGCTGCATTAACTCAAGTATTAATATGGGGAACAATGTTTTTTGTTTTTTCCTATATTTTCTCTTTTGTTTTTGGAATATCTACATCATATAATACTGGTGATTTAATTCTAAGTGCAGAAGGTAATACTGAATTATCTTCTTTTACTCTTGAAATGATTTCTGCATTTATGAATTTACCTTTAACTAATATATTCATTGCATTTATAATGTACTTTTTAGGAGGTTATTTTCTTTATGCCTCAATATTTGCTGCAATAGGAGCGGCAATTGATAATCAGGCAGATGCTCAACAATTTATGATTCCAATAACACTTTTAGTTATTATAGCTTTATATGTTGGAATTTTAACTGTACCTGAAGATCCAAATGGGATTGTTGCTCAAATATTCTCATACTTCCCTTTTACCTCTCCAATTGTAATGCTTATGAGAATCCCTAATGGTGTTCCAATATATGAGCAGGTGATATCTCTAACTATTCTTTTTTCTTCAGTTGTATTTATGATTTGGATTGCAGCCAAGGTTTATAGAATTGGGATACTTATGTACGGAAAAAAATTAACTTACGGAGAGATTATAAAATGGCTTAAATCCTAATTAGACATGAAAAAACTACTATTAATATCATTACTTATTGTTTCTTGTGATAACCCAGAAAATCATGGTAATCTTTCAATATTTAAAACTCCAACTCCAGAGCAATTTAATAAATGGGCTGAAATAGACTCTGCATACGTCAAAATGGTTCCTACTTTAGTTGATGTCTACAAAAGTAGTGCAAAGCTTAATTTTAACGGGAATCCATGGGAAAATAAAACATTTCAATCAGAGTATTCTGATTTGACTTGGAGAGAATTGTACGATCATGTCAAATATTTTACAAAATTATATAGTGAGGTAGGGTATGAAGAAGGAGAAAAAGTTCTAGATTCAATTAATAGTAGATTTGATCAACTAAGAGACGATTTAATAACCTGGAAAGATTCTAGAGATTAAGGCATAGATATTACTCTGGTGAAGTAAAAAGCTACTTTGTAGTAAATAGTAATCAGGGGATTTTTTTATATATATCGGGCACTTTCCTGTTCATAGATATTTTTTCATAATGAAACCCTAAATTATATAACAACTGTTCATTGTTTGATCTAGTTATAAAAGTGATATTAGCGGGCTGTCCATTATGTCTATATCCCATTGGGATGGTTAAGGCTGGATAGTGTGCAGCAGCAGCTATTCCAGCCATATCATTGTCTACAGAAACAAAAACATCAAAATCATTTTCTTTCATTATTGAATTCAAATAATTATTTGCTCTTGACTTTGTTTCTTCTTTCATTTCATGGAGCCTATTATTTGAAATTGAATCATTTACTATTTCCTTAAATAACATTTGATCGTAAGGTGCATGAAGAAATGTATCTCTACTATTATAGCTAACTATATCTTTTACATTTTTAACTGATAATTTTTTATTTCCATAACCTAAAATATATTGAGGAAGATCTCTTTTCATATCAGAAGTTAAAATATTTCTAAAATGGGGGAGAGAGTATGATTTCGATTTAAATGATACAGATTCAACACCTATTTCTTTTAAATCATTCAATGCATTTATAACAAGAGAATCACTATTATATCTTTCAGATATTCCAACCTTTATTTTTGAGCCTTTAAAACCGGTCATCTCTTTAAGATCAATTTTTTTTACTTCGTAACTTAGATTATCATTTTTATCATACCCAATCATTCCATTATATAAAAGAACATTATCCATGACATTAGTAGTCATAGGTCCAGATGTATCATAAAAACTTGATATCGGAATTATACCAGATCTACTTATATTCCCTATTGTGGCTTTTAACCCAACTAATGAATTTTTAGAAGATGGAGATAGTATTGACCCTGAAGTTTCTGAACCCAGTGATCCCATTGCATAGTTTGCAGCAATTGATACTCCACTTCCAGAACTAGAACCTCCGGACTCAAATTTTTTTCTACCGTAAGGGTTAAGTGTCTGTCCACCCAAAGAGCTGTATCCAACAGGGCATGGTCTGCAAAAATAATATGCCCACTCACTCATATTTAGTTTTCCAAGAATAAGGACATTATTTTCTTTCAATTGATTTATTACAAAGGCATTATTATCTACATAATTATTTTCAAATACAGATGCACCTGCTGTTGTCGCTAATCCTTTTACATTAATATTATCTTTTATTAGTAGAGGGATTCCATATAATAAATTATCTTTTTTAATACTATTATCTAGGTCTCTAGCTTCATTAATTACATTAGGGTTAAGTGATATAATTGCATTTAGATATAAGTTCTTATCAAATTCATGAATATATATTCTATAGATAAAGAATTTAACTAAGTCTTCATATGAAAACTTTTCTTGAGAAATATATTTCTGTATTGTTGAAATATCATTATTAAGAATTAATTTTTTTAGACTTTCATGATAGGATATATCGTATGATTTTAAAAATGAATGAAAGGGTTTAAATATATCATTCTTATCAGAGCTTAACGACTGAATTCTTTTGAACCTCATTCTAGAAATTTCATGAGTTGAATTTTCAATAATCTCAGTTATCTCATCGTAATTTTCCCATTTTATAATCCGATTATCTGAACATGACAATAAAAAAGACAGAAAAACAATAATTAAAAACCTATAGTAATTCATATATGTTATTAATTTAAAAGTAATGTTTAGTCTCTGATTAAATTATTTAATACCCTCTAACATGAATAAAAATGCATACTCCATTGCAATCTCTCTAAGAGGTTCAAACCTCCCTGATGCTCCACTATGTCCAGTATCCATATTTGTATGTAATAAAATGATATTATCTCCTTGATGATATGTTCTTATTTTTGCAACCCATTTTGCAGGTTCCCAATACTGAACTTGTGAATCATGTAATCCAGTTGTAACTAATGTGTTTGGATATGCTGCATTTTGAATATTATCATAAGGTGAATAAGACTTCATGTAATTATAGTATTCCTTATCATTTGGATTACCCCACTCATCATATTCCCCTGAAGTAAGTGGAATTGAATCATCTAACATTGTAGTTACAACATCTACAAAAGGTACCGCTGCAATTATACCATTATAAATTTCTGGAGCCATATTCATGACTGCTCCCATGAGTAAGCCTCCTGCAGAACCTCCTTCTGCATATAAATGATCCTTAGAAGTAAAGTTATTTTCGATTAAAAATTTTGAACAGCTTACAAAATCCTTAAATGTATTTTTCTTAAATAACATTCTACCATTTTCATACCATGAACGACCTAAATATTGACTTCCTCTTACATGTGAAATTGCAAACACAAAACCTCTATCAAGTAAACTTAATCTTACTGATGAAAAAGAAGGATCTATTGTTGATCCGTATGAGCCATATCCATATTGAAGAATTGGAGTATTCTTATTTAGTTCTGTGTCAACATGTCTAACTAATGATATCGGTATTTTTTTGCCGTCATGTGCAGTAGCAAATAATCTTTCAGAGGTATAATTTTTTGAGTTAAACTTACCCCCTAATACTTCCTGTTGTTTCTTAATTTCTTCTTTTTGTGTTAATACATTGTGATCAATAACACTATATGGAGTTGTCAAGGATGTATAATTATATCTTAATACATCCGTGTCATATTCAAGATTTGAACCTATAGAGGCATCATATGTCTCGTTTTCAAAGTCAAATTTGCTTTCAAGTCCTAAATAATAATCTTTACTTCCATCCCAACTTTTAATTCTAATTTTTAAAAGACCATTTTCTCTCTCTCCAAGTACCATAAAATTTTTAAAAAAATCAACTTCCTCAATTAAAACATCATCTCTATGAGAAATTACATCCTTCCAGTTAGATTTTGATGGTGATGATATCAATGTTCTAACTAACTTAAAATTAGTGCTGTCATCTATGTTAGTTGAGATATAAAACATATCACCAAAATGATAAGGTCGATATTCTAAACCTCTTTCTCTTTTTTGGATAAGCTTGAATGATCCTAGAGGGTTTTTACTTGATAAAAATCTAAATTCGTTAGACATTGTACTCGAGGAGCCTATCATAATGTATTCTCTTGATTTCGATGGATAAACATAAGTTGAAAAAGTATCATCTTTTTCTTCGTATATCAAAACATCATCTTTTTGACTATCTCCAAGTGAATGTCTAAATATTTTATCAGATCTTAATGTCTTTGTATCTTTTCCTGTATAAAAAATAGTCTTACTATCACCTGCCCATGTAGCATATGAGTTTACTCCATCAATGTTATCTGAATACATCTCATTTGTAGTAAGATCTTTTATTTTAATCGTATAGATTCTTCTAGATAATGTATCAACTCCAAAAGCAAGTTTTTTATTATCGGGACTAATGCTTAGTCCTGAAACTCTAAAATATTTATATTCTTTTGCTAATGAATTAACATCTAATAAAACTTCCTCATTTGTATCTAAAGTTTTATACTTGCGAGTATAAATTGGATAATCTTTTCCTTTCTCATATTTTGTTATGTACCAGTAATCGTTATAAAAGTAGGGTACAGATGAATCATCTTCTTTAATTCTACTTTTCATTTCACTAAAAAGCTTTTCCTGAAGACTCTTAGTTGATTTTAAAACTTCATCTGTGTAATTGTTTTCTTCTTCTAAATAAGAAATAACACTTGGGTTTTCTCTCTCATTCAACCAATAATAATTATCAACTCTAATATCGTTATGAATTTCTAGTTTTTTTTCTATTTTAAGAGCAGTAGGAGGGGATGACTTCATGTTTGAGCAACTATAAAAAATAGTGGATGTTAAAGATAATATTAATAAACTTCTCATTAGATTTTTTTTAAATTTAGATAATTAATTTAATTAAATTTATTAAACCAATCCTAAAGTCAAATAATTAAATGGAAAGACTAAATATTTTAATAATTATTA